>NZ_JBHUAF010000009.1:0-54180 GCF_042789895.1 Kitasatospora sp. NPDC056783 | reverse complement strand
CGGCTTCGGCCGGTGCCTCGGCGACCGGCTCGGCCAGGGCGGCCCCCTCGGCCACGACAGCGGCGTCCACGGGCGCCTCGACGGCCTGCTCCGCGACCGGCTCGGCCTGCTCGACCGGCTCGGCGGGCGCCTCGGCCGGGGCCTGCGCCTGCGGCTGCTCGCCCTCGGCGGCGGCCTCGGCGACCGCCTGACCGGACGGCATCTCGCCGGTACCTGCGGCGGTCTCGGCCACCGGCTCGGTGACCGGCTCCACGGGCGCCTCGACGGCCTGCTCCGCGACCGGCTCGGCCGCGGCCTCCGGCGCGGTCCCGGCCGGGGGCGCCTGCTCGGCGGCCTGGGCGGCCGGAGCGGACTCGGCACCCGCCACGGCGTCGACGGCCTGGGCAGCCTCGACGACCTCGACGACCTCGACGACCTCGACGACCTGCGGCTCGACGGCCGCTATCGGCGCGGTCTGCTGCTGGGCCGTCACCTCGACGGCCGGGGCCTGCTCGGCCGCCGCGACCTTGGGCAGGCCGTGCGGGGTGGGGGCGGCGAGGAAGGCGGAGATCCGGCGCGGCTGACCGGCCGAGGCCGCGGCCTCGGGCTGCTCGGCCGACGCGGCGGCGACGGGCTCGGCGGCGACACCCTCGGCAGCGGCGGGCACGGCGGCGACGGGCGCGGCAGCCGCCTCGGCCACCGGCTGGACGGCGGCGGTCTCGGCCGGGAGCGGCTGGGCCACGAGGGCCTCCGCGACGGCCTCAGGGGCCGTCACGACCTGAGCGGCCTGGGCGGCCTGGACTGCCTCCGGCGTCTCGATCACCTCGATCACCTCGATCGCCCCGACCATCTCGACGGCCAGCACCGCCTCGACCGGCGGCGAGGCCAGCGGCACCTGGTGGACCTGCTGGGTCTGGTGGGCCTGCTCACCCTGGTGGATCTGCTGAACCTGCTGGACCTGCTCGGTCTGCGGGAAGTCCTGAGCCTGCGGCACCTGCTGCCCGTCCACGACCGGAACGGCGGCCTGCGGCACGGCGGCCTGTGCCGGGACGACGCCATCGGCCACCGGCGGGCGGCCGATGGCCGGGATGCCGTGCGCGGGCGTGCCGCCCTGCGAGGGGCCGCGGTCGGCGAGCGAGCGGACCGGCACCTGGCCGGTCATCAGCGACGGGTCCGGGATCGGCGGACCGGCGTGCAGCGGGCGGCGCGGCTGCTGAGCCTGCGTCACCGGTTGCTGGACCTGCGTCTGCGTCTGGACGGGCTGCTGCTGGACGGCGTGCTCGGTGCCGAACACCGGCGGGTCCACCGGCGGCCAGGACGGCTCGACCGGGGTGCCGTCCGGCTGCGGAGCGGCCGCCACCGGCTCGCCCCAGGAGCCCTGCGGGCCGGGCATCAGCAGCACGTCGTCATCGTCGTCCAGGCCGTCCGGCGCGTCGGGCTGGTCGAGGAAGTGGAAGGCCGGGCGCGGGGCGCCCTGGCCGACGGCCCAGCCCTCGCCGGGAACGCCGTAGCCGTGCCGGCCCTGCGGCGGCATGATGCCGGCGCCCGGGGGCACCGCGCCGGGGACGCCGCCGATCGGGGCCGCCGGGTTCGGGATCGCACCGCCGTCCGTCGCGACGCCCTGGAGGGGTGCAACGCCCGCGACGCCCTCCGGTCCGCCGAGCGGGTCGGGCCCGGCGTTCAGGTGGTCCGGCAGTCCCTCGCCCGGGACGTGGCCGCCATCGGTCATTGTCAAAGCTCCTTCCAGGCCGCTGCCGCGCCCTCGGCGACGCGATCACCGATCGCAACGCCCATCCGCGCGGGCCGAACCTGCACCGACCCGCCCCTAACCACGTGCGGCCGCCGCGCCGTGGCGCTGCGGCCCGAGTCCGTCCGGTGCGCTGCGGCACCCCGGCCCGGCGCACCGCCCGCCCGGGGCGGCACATCGTCTGAAACAACGACAACCCGGGGCAACCGGCACCACCGCACCGGACCCTACGGCATTCTCCAGGTCCGGCACGAGGCCCGTCGAATTGCCCACACTCCGAGCAGAAGCGGGTTGCACCACGTCAAAAAGGTGACAAACCGACTGAATCGGGTGGGGCGCCGACCGCTGCGGCCACCAGGACGTCACACTACCGGCCCGGCGCGGTCACCTATCGAATCGGTGTCCGGATGCGACCTGGATCACCGTCGGTGCCGCCGGAGGTCCCCGGGGGCACCCCGGAGCGGGTCCTGGTCGTGCCCCGGGTGCGCCCCGGCCGCGCGCGAATCCTTCACCCGATCTGCTCACCCCAGAGCACCAGGACCCCGGTCCCGCCCGCGCCCAGCGCCAGCCCGTCGTCCTCCCCCGCCGGCCGCAACGGGGTCTCCTGGAGCAGCGCGCCGTCCGCCCGGTACCCGGCCCCGACGATGGCCCGGCGGACCTCCTGCGCCTCCCCGAGGGTCCGGGGCAGCGCGACGAAGCGCTCGGGACGGCGGTCCAGCACCGCGCGCACCACGTCGGGCCCGCCGGACTCCACCACCACCGCGTCCGGCTCCGGCAGGCCGCCCAGCACCTCGGGCCCGCTGCCGTACACGGCCTCCACCTCGACGCCGTAGCGGCGGGCGTTGACGGTCAGCCGGGCGCAGGCCGAGCGGGAGCCCTCGACGGCGACCACGGCGGCGCCGAACCGGGCCGCCTCCACCGCGAGGGCGCCGCTGCCGGCGCCGACCGACCAGACCAGGTCCCCGGGGCGGGCGCCCAGCCGGGCCAGCACCAGGGCGCGTACATGAGCGGGCAGTGCCTCCGGCGCGCCCGTCTCGCCCTCCGTGCGCCCGGCGGCCGCGTAGGCATCACCGGGGAGCGCCCAGCCGCGGTCCGCGCCGGGGTAGCCGACCGGGCGCCCGGCGAGCCAGCCGGCCGCCTCGTCCGCCCCGGACTGGGCGGTGCCGCCGATCACCAGCACCACGTTGGGGTCGCGCCACACGCGGTCGGCGATCCGGTCGGAGGTGAGGACGGTGACGGCCTCGTCCGGGGTGCCGAGGGCCTCGCAGACCACGAAGGTCCGGTGCACCCCGCGCAGCATCAGGGCGAGTTCGGTGGGCCCGGCACCCGGCGCGGTGAGCACCGCGACCTTGGGGTGGGCCCGGCAGATGTTGGCCGCGCGGCGCAGCCGTCCGCCGTGCGCGCTGACCACCTGGGCGTCCTCCCAGGGCATGCCGGCCCGGGCGAAGGCGGCGGCCACCGAGGAGACGGCGGGCAGCACTTCCAGTTCGAGGCCGTACTCGGGGCGGCGCAGGGTGCGCACCACGCCGAAGAAGCCGGGGTCGCCCTCGGCGACCACGACGGCCGCGCCGCGGTGCTCGGCGATCCGGCGGGCGGCCTGCCGGATGGTGCCGAGGACGATCCGCTCGGCGGACTCCGGCACCGGGAGGGCGTTCAGTTGGTAGGGGGCGCCGGCCACCAGGGTCGCCGCGGCGAGGGCCGCGCCGGCGGCCTCGGTCAGTGGCGTGCCGTCCCACCCGATGACCGTGATCCGGTCAGCCATCTGCGGCTGTTCTCCCTCGACTCGGTGCGGCACTCGATCCGCCGTCGTGCGGTGCCGGTGCCGAGGCTACCGGGTGTGATCCCCGGGAACCCGACATCTCGTACACATGTCCGCGTCGGGTGGACGGACAGGTGGACACGCAGGTGGACACGCAGGTGAACGGACAGGTGGCCGGGCCGGTGCGTGACCGAACAGGCGGTCGGGCCGGTGGAGGGACCGACCGGAACCGGCCGGGTTCAGTCCCGCAGCACGTAGCGGTCCTCGCCGTGCCAGCCCGCGTGCTGCAGCTCCGGCGTCTCCAGGTCCTCCGGGAGCAGGCTCCACAGGATCAGGTCGCTGCGGCTCTCTCCCCCGGCCCGGCGGCCCGCGGGCTCCCCCAGGGCCGCCTCGCCGGCCCCCTCCCGGACTATCCAGGCGCTGCGCAGCACGCCCTCGCTGATCCCGCCGACCTTCTGGGCGACCTGCTGGGCGGCGGTGTTCCCGGCGGCGGTGCGCAGTTCCAGGCGCAGGAAGCCGCGGTCCTCGAACAACCACTGGGCGACGCCGAGGACGGCCTCCGGGGCGTAGCCCTCGCCGCGCGCCCAGACGGCGGTGACGTAGGAGATCTCGGTGCTGCGCAGCCGCCAGTCGGTGTTGCGCAGCTCGACCAGGCCGACCAGGCGCTGGGTCAGGTGCTCGGTGACGGCGAAGACGATGCCGCGCCCGGTGGCCCGGTGGGCGGGGGCGAGGGTGCGGACGAGTTCGGTCGCGTACTCCTCGGTGAAGGGCTGCGGCAGGTCCGTCCAGGCGAGTACGAGGTCGTCGGCCATCATCGTGGCCAGGCCGGGGGCGTCGTCCTCCGCAAGGGGTCGCAGCAGCAGCCGATCGGTGCTGATGGCGGTCTCGGGGAAGCTCGCTGCCATGCCGTCTCTCCTCGCCGGGTCGTGAACACAACACCGTACGCCTCGGTCGTGCCCCGGGTGCCACACGGTGCGCCCGCCCGCACGACGGTACGTCAGATCGAACGACGGTGTGTCAGGTGGCGGCCGGCCGGAGCGTCCCTGGTGCATACTGCCCGACCGGGCCCCCGCCGAGGTGCGGCGGGGGCCCGGTCGGGGTCAGGACGTGGTGCGGAGCTCGGCTCAGAAGGCCGGGATGACCGCGCCCTGGAAGGTGTCGGCGATGTACTTCTTGACCTCGTCGGAGTGCAGCAGCTCGGCCAGCTTCTTCACCCGCGGGTCGTTCTCCTTGCCCTTCTTCACGGCCAGGATGTTGGCGTACGGGTTGTTCTCGGCCTTCTCCAGCACCAGGGCGTCGGTGGTCGGCTTCAGGCCGGCCTCGATCGCGTAGTTGCCGTTGATGACGGCGGCGTCCAGGTCGGAGATGGAGCGGGGCAGCTGGGCGGCCTCCAGCTCCTTCCACTTGAGGTTCTTCGGGTTGCCCGTGACGTCGGCCGGGGTGGCGGCGGTTCCGGCGCCGTCCTTGAGGGTGATCAGCTTGTTGTCGGCGAGCAGCTTGAGCGCGCGGCCCTCGTTGGTGGCGTCGTTGGGCAGGCCCACGGTGGCGCCGTCCGGCAGGTCGGCGAGCGACTTGACCTTCTTGGAGTAGGCGCCCAGCGGCTCCAGGTGAACGGTCTCGACCGAGACGATGTCGGTGCCGTTCTTCTTGTTGAAGTCCTCCAGGTACGGCACGTGCTGGAAGTAGTTGGCGTCGGCCGAACCGTCCTGCACCGCCGTGTTGGGGGTCACGTAGTCGGTGACCTCCTTGATGTCGAGCTTGAGGCCCGCCTTCTCCGCGAGGTTGTCCTTGACGAACTTCAGGATCTGGCCGTGCGGGGTGGGGGTCGCCGCGATCTTGAGCGGAGCGTTCGGGTCCGAGGAGGAGGACCCGGAGCTGCCGCAGGCGGCGAGCGAGAGGGCGACGCCGGCGGTGGCGAGGATGCTGGTGAACTTCAGGGCGTTGCGCACGAAAAGTGCCTTTCTGCGTGGAACGGGGAGCCGCGTCCGGGGTCGGACGGGGGAGGTCTAGGGGGCGACGAGGTCCTCGTCGGTGGTGGCGGGGCGCTGGCGGGGCAGCAGGCGGGTGCGTCCGCCGCCGCGGCCCCGGCCGTTCAGTCGGCGCACGGCGTAGTCGCCGGCCAGCTGGATCACGGTGACGATGACGGCGATCTCCGCCACGATGATCCACATGAAGGAGGTCTCGAACCGCAGGTAGCCGTACCGGTACGCGAGGTCGCCGAGGCCGCCGCCGCCGACGGTGCCGGCCATCGCCGAGTAGCCGATCAGCGCGATGACCGTGGTGGTGACGGAGGCCACGATGCCGGGCAGGGCCTCGGGGATCAGCACCTTGCGGACCAGGGTCCAGGTGCCGCCGCCCATCGCGTGGACGGCCTCGACCAGGCCGCGGTCGACCTCGCGGATGGAGGTCTCGACCAGCCGCGCGAAGAACGGGATGGCGCCGACGGTCAGTGGCACGGTGGCCGCCTGCCAGCCGAGCGAGTTGCCGGTCAGCCAGCGGGTGAAGGAGATCAGCGCGATCATCAGGATGATGAACGGCATCGAGCGCGTGAGGTTCACGATCGCGCCGAGCACCTTGTTGACCGGCTGGTTCTGGAGCACGCCGCCCTTGGAGGTGAGCACCAGCAGCACGCCGAGGGGCAGCCCGAGGAGGACGGTGCAGAGGGTCGACACGCCGACCATCTGGAGGGTCTCCTGGGTGGCGGGCCCCATCAGCTCCTGCATCTGGTCCCAGGTCATGCCACCGCTCCGTTCGCCGTGCCGATGCCGTTCGAGCCGAGGACGTCCACCTGGAGGCCCTGCTCGCGCAGGTAGCCGATCGGCACCACGTTGTCCTGGTGGCTGCCGGGCAGCTCCACCCTCATCCGGCCGACCATCCGGCCGGCGATGGTCTCCACCGCGGCACCGAGGATGTTGATGTCGATCTGGTAGGTGCGGGCGAGCTGGGAGACGAACGGCTGGGCCGAGCTGTCGCCCTGGAAGGTGATCTCCAGCACGGTGGAACCGGCCCGGCCGGTGCCGAACTCGCTGAGCGGGAACAGCTCGCGGGCCAGTTCCGAGCGGGGCTCGGCCAGCAGGTCGGTGAGCTCGCCGGACTCGACCACCCGGCCGCCGCGCATCAGGGCGGCGGAGTCGCAGACGGACTTGATGACGTCCATCTCGTGGGTGATCAGCAGGACGGTGAGACCCAGCTGCTGGTTGAGGTCGCGCAGCAGCTTGAGGATCGAGCGGGTGGTCTCCGGGTCGAGCGCCGAGGTGGCCTCGTCGGAGAGCAGCACCTTGGGGTCGCCGGCCAGCGCCCGGGCGATGCCGACGCGCTGCTTCTGGCCGCCGGAGAGCTGCTGGGGGTAGCTGCGGGCCTTGTCGCCGAGGCCGACCAGGTCGAGCAGTTCGGCGGCCTTGCGGCGGCGCTCGGTGCGGTCCAGTCCGATGATCTCCAGCGGGAGTTCGACGTTCTGCTGGACCGTCCGCGAGGAGAGCAGGTTGAAGTGCTGGAAGACCATGCCGATCCGGCGGCGGGCCTCACGCAGTTCCTTGCCGGCCCGGTTCTCGCCACCGGGCAGCGCGGTCAGTTCGACGCCGTCCACGGTGACCGTGCCGGAGGTGGGGCGCTCCAGCATGTTCACGCAGCGGATGAGGGTGGACTTGCCGGCACCGCTGGTGCCGACGACTCCGTAGACCTCGCCCGGGCGGACGTGCAGGTCGACGCCGGCGAGGGCGGTCACCTCGCGGCCTCGGGAACGGTAGACCTTCGTCAGGTCCGTGGTGGTGATCACAGCGGCTTTCCGTGGGTCGGGGGCGCGCGGCGCGATTCGACCGGCCGACCGGATCTGCCGGTCGGCGGCGGCGTCACGGCGCTGCGCCGGGGGGATCCGCACCTGCCGCCCCGGGAGCGCGGCCGCGGCCGGTGGGCCGCGCGACGGCGTGGCCCTGACGGGTCACGGCGCCCGCGAGTGGGCGGGCACGCCAAGGGGGCGGGTACGGGAGGAGGGGCGCGCTCGCACGGGCGGGAGCGGCGCCGGAGTCTCGCTTCGGGGCGCGAGGGGGAGGCACCCTCGACAGGGTGCCGCGGGCGGTGGCCCTCAGCGGTGACACATTCGACGGCACATGGCACACTCACCTGCCGGCAGCGTGCCGGTGGGGGTCCAGTTCGTCGTCGCAGTCATGTGAACCAGTAAAACAGATGGGCGGAATTCCGCCCAATTCTTTGGCCGTCACTGTCCGCAATGCGGACATCCACCGCCGTGACCAGCGCGGACACGTTTCGGCGCCGCCACCGGTGATCCGGATGGTGGCGGCGCCGAGGGGGTGCGGGGCGGCGGGCTCAGGCCGTCGCGGCGAGCGGCGCGCCGGCGTCCTTCTCCAGGTGGACGACGCTCAGCCGGTTGCTGACCGGCTCGACCCGGGTCTGGCGGTACCCCTGCCGGGCGTACAGGCGCAGGTTGCCGAGGCTGCGGTGACCGGTGAACAGCCGGTAGGCGCTCACCGGGCCGTCCTGGGCGAGGCGGCGCTCCAAGGCCTCCAGCAGCCGCCCGCCGAGGCCGTGGCGCTGCATCCGCGGGTGGACGACCAGGCGCCCTATCCGGCCGACGCCGTCGGGGCCGATGTGGCCGCGGACGGTGCCGACCACCTCGCCGCCCAGCCGGGCGACCAGGAAGTGCTGCTCGGACAGTTCGGCGCGCAGGCTCTCCAGGCTCTGCGTCAGGGGCTCGATCGCCCAGTCGCCGTACAGCTCGGCCTCGGGCTGGTAGCCGAGGTACTGGAGCTTGAGGATCTGCTCCGCGTCCTCGGCCTCGGCGGCCGAGATGATCACGCTCATGCCCATGTGGAGGGGCCTCCCCAGTCGTCGTGCGCGGCGCGCAGAGGGTGGCGCGCTCACGCTCAGTATCCGAGCGATCGCGCCACCGTCAAGAGCTGCGTTCGCCAGCGCTCTACCCGGGTGTCAGCTCCGCTCAACCTTCGCGGAGGCAGACGTGAGGAGGGTCACCCCGTGTGCCGCACGGGATCCGGCCTGGCCGCGAGAGCTCCGCTCAGGGGTAGCGCTCCGAGTGGAGCAGCATCCGCAGGCAGGCCAGACAGCGGGAGCGGGTGGGGCCGATCGAGCCACGGGGCATGCCGAGCCGCTCGGAGAGCTCACGGTAGGTGGGCGGCGGGTCCTCCGCAAGGGCGGCGACCAGCTGGGGGCAGCGGCCGGGCAGGGCGGCGACGGTCTCGCGGACCACGCGGCGGCGGCGGTCGGCGAGGTAGACGTCCTCGGCGGACGGGACGGGCGGGATGGCGGTGCACACACCGTGCATGACGGTCCGGGGCGGGGCCGGTTACGCCCGGGCCGGGGCGCGGACGCCGCAGGGGCGCGGCGGCCGGCCCGCCACGCCCCTCTCACGCCGCGCCGGGGGTCGGCCCCGGGGCCGAGGCCGGGGGAGCCTCACCCCGCGGACGCGGGTTCGGAGCCGGGCCCCGGCGGCGGTTCAGCGCTTCGCCCACTCCTGCTGCCGCGCCAGGTCCGCCTTCACCTCGGCGAGCTGGACCGCGACCGCCGAGGGGGCGGTGCCGCCGCGCCCGTCGCGGGAGGCGATGGCGCCGTGGACGCTGAGCACCGAGCGCACCTCGGGGGTCAGGTGTCCGGAGATCGCCGCGAACTGCTCGTCCGTCAGGTCGGACAGCTCGATGCCCTCGGCCTCGCAGACCTTGACGCAGGCGCCGGCCACCTCGTGCGCGACCCGGAACGGGACGCCCTGCTTGACCAGCCACTCGGCGATGTCGGTGGCGAGCGAGAATCCGGCCGGGGCCAGCTCCTCCAGCCGCTCCCGGTGCACGGTGAGGGTGGCCATCATCCCGGTGAACGCGGGCAGCAGCACCTCCAGCGTGTCGCAGGAGTCGAAGACGGGCTCCTTGTCCTCCTGGAGGTCCCGGTTGTAGGCGAGCGGCAGCGCCTTGAGGGTGGCCAGCAGGCCGGTCAGGTTGCCGATCAGCCGGCCGGACTTGCCGCGGGCGAGCTCGGCGATGTCCGGGTTCTTCTTCTGCGGCATGATCGAGGAGCCGGTGGAGAAGGCGTCGTGCAGCGTGATGAAGCCGAACTCCTTGGTGTTCCAGATGATCACCTCCTCCGCGATCCGGGAGAGGTTGATGCCGATCATCGCGGTCACGAAGGCGAACTCGGCGACGAAGTCGCGCGAGGCGGTGCCGTCGATGGAGTTGCCGACCGAGCCGCCCTCGAAACCGAGGTCGGCGGCGACGGCCCGCGGGTCGAGGCCGAGCGAGGAGCCGGCCAGCGCCCCGGAGCCGTACGGAGAGACGGCGGTGCGGGCGTCCCACTGGCGCAGCCGCTCGGCGTCCCGGCCGAGGGCCTGCACGTGCGCGAGGACGTGGTGGGCGAAGAGCACCGGCTGGGCGTGCTGGAGGTGGGTGCGGCCGGGCATCGCGGTGTCCGGGTGCGCCTCGGCGAGGCCGACCAGGGCCTCCTGGAGGTCGAGCAGCAGGCCGCCGATGATCTTCGCGTGGTCCCGCAGGTACATCCGGAACAGCGTGGCGATCTGGTCGTTGCGCGAGCGTCCGGCCCGCAGCTTGCCGCCGAGGTCGGGGCCGAGGCGCTCCAGCAGGCCGCGCTCCAGGGCGGTGTGGACGTCCTCGTCGGCGACGGTGCCGGTGAAGGTGCCCGCCTCGACGTCGGCGAGCAGCCGGTCCAGGCCGGCCAGCATGCCGGCCAGTTCCTCGTCGGAGAGCAGACCGGCCTTGTGCAGGACCCGGGCGTGGGCCTTGGAGCCGGCGATGTCGTACGGCGCGAGGCGCCAGTCGAAGTGGACCGAGGCCGAGAGCCTGGCCAGCGCCTCGGACGGGCCGTCGGCGAAGCGCGCGCCCCAGAGGCGGACGTCGGCGGACTGCTGGGCGGTCATCGCTGGCTCCTTCACACATGTGCAGTAGGTGGCATAAGTATGCATGACTTCGTATGAAACACACAACCCCGGCCGACGGGTCACCGTCGGCCGGGGTCGTGTGGGAGAGCGGACTACTGCGCCTTGGCCTGGGCCAGTTGCATGAGGTGGTCGGCGAGCGCCTGGCCGCCGGCCGGATCGCGGCTGATCAGCAGGACGGTGTCGTCGCCGGCGATGGTGCCGATGATCTCGAACACCTCGGCCTGGTCGATCGCCGAGGCCAGGAACTGGGCGGCGCCCGGCGGGGTGCGCAGCACCACCAGGTTGCCGGAGGCCGTCGCGGAGACCATGAGCTCGCCCGCCAGCCGGGCCATCCGGCCCTCGCTGGCCGACTCCCCCATCGGCGCCCGGGGCGTGCGGTCGCCCCCCTCCGCCGGGACGGCGTAGATCAGCGCGCCGTCCCGGTTGCGGATCTTGACCGCGCCCAGCTCGTCCAGGTCCCGGGAGAGCGTCGCCTGGGTCACCACGAGTCCGTCGTCGGCGAGCAGCTTGGCGAGCTGGCTCTGCGAACGTACGGGCTGGCGGGTGAGCAGGTCCACGATCCGCCGGTGGCGCGCGGTGCGGGTCTGCGGGACCTGCGGCGTCGCGCCGGTGGCGGATGCGTCGGGGTTGGATGCGGTCATGTGGTCATTCTCCCGGACGACGGTCAGCTCGCATCGGCCGGGGCGCCCTCGCGCACCGTCCGGAGGATGCCCGGCAGCGCCGCCAGGAAGGCGTCCGCCTCCTGCTCGGTGATCACCAGCGGCGGGACCAGCCGCACGGCGTCCGGGACGGCGGCGTTGACCAGGAAGCCCGCCTCCTGGGCGGCGGCCTGGATCTTCTCCGAGACCGGCTCGGTGAGCACGATGCCGAGCAGCAGACCGGCGCCGCGCACGTGCGAGACCAGCGGGTCGCCGATCGCCTCGATGCCGGTGCGCAGCCGGTCGCCGATCTTGCGGACGTGGTCCAGCAGGCCCTCGGACTCGATGGTGTCCAGCACCGCGAGGCCGGCCGCGGCGGCCACCGGGTTGCCGCCGAAGGTGGTGCCGTGCTGGCCCGGGGTGAGCAGCTCGGCCGCCTCGCCGAAGGCCAGCACCGCGCCCATCGGCAGACCGCCGCCGAGCGCCTTGGCGAGGGTGACGACGTCCGGCTCGACGCCCTCGTACGCCTGGTGGGCGAACCAGTGGCCGGTGCGGCCGATGCCGGTCTGGATCTCGTCCAGGACCAGCAGGGTGCCGGTGGCCCGGGTGATCTCCCGGGCCTCCCTCAGGTAGCCGTCGGGCAGCGGGACGGCGCCGTTCTCGCCCTGGACGGGCTCCAGGAAGACCGCGGCGGTCTCGGTGGTCACGGCCGCGCGCAGCGCCTCGATGTCGCCGAACGGGACGTGGGTGACGTCGCCGGGCAGCGGCAGGAAGGGGTTGCGCTTGCCGGGCTGGCCGGTGAGCGCCAGGGCGCCCATGGTCCGGCCGTGGAAGCCGCCCTGGAGGGCGACCACGTGGGTGCGGCCGGTGCGCCGGCCGATCTTGAAGGCGGCCTCGTTGGCCTCGGCGCCGGAGTTGCAGAAGAACACCCGGCCGCCCTCACGGCCGTCCAGCGCCAGCAGCCGCTCGGCGAGCGTGACGGTGGGCTCGGCCATGAAGAGGTTGGAGACGTGGCCGAGGGTGGCGATCTGCCTGCCGACCGCCTCGACGATCGCCGGGTGGGCGGTGCCGAGGGCGTTGACGGCGATGCCGCCGAGCAGGTCGGTGTACTCCTTGCCGTCGGCGTCCCAGAGCTTGCAGCCCTCGCCGCGCACCAGCGGGATGCGGGGGGTGCCGTAGTTGTCGGTGAAGGCGTGCTGCCAGCGCTCGGTGAGCTGCTCGTTGCGGGTCATGCCAGTCCCCCGGTCACGGTCGGTTCGTCGCCCGGCACGACCATCGTGCCGATGCCCTCGTCGGTGAAGATCTCCAGCAACAGGCTGTGCGGGACCCGGCCGTCCAGCACGCGGGCGGTGCCCACGCCGGAGCGGACGGCGCGCAGGCAGCCCTCCATCTTGGGCAGCATGCCGCTGGCCAGGCCGGGCAGCAGCTTCTCCAGCTCGCTCGCGGTGAGCTGGCTGATCACGTCGTCGGAGTTGGGCCAGTCCTTGTAGAGGCCCTCGACGTCGGTGAGGACGACGAGCATCTCGGCGCCGAGCGCGACCGCCAGGGCGGCGGCGGCGGTGTCGGCGTTGATGTTGTAGACGTGGCCGTCGGTGCCGCGGGCGATCGAGGAGATGACCGGGATGCGGCCGTCGGAGATCAGCGCCTTCACGGCACCGGCCTCGATGTTGACGATGTCGCCGACCAGGCCGATGTCGACCTGCTCGCCGTCCACCACCGCGTAGCGCTTGACCGCCGTCATGGTGTGGGCGTCCTCGCCGGTCATGCCGACCGCGAACGGCCCGTGCTCGTTGAGCAGGCCGACCAGCTCGCGCTGGACCTGGCCGGCCAGCACCATCCGGACCACGTCCATGGTCTCCGGGGTGGTCACCCGCAGGCCGTTGGTGAAGCTGGACTCCAGGCCCAGCTTGTCGAGTTGGGCGCTGATCTGGGGGCCGCCACCGTGCACCACGACGGGGTGCAGGCCGGCGTAGCGCAGGAAGACGACGTCCTGGGCGAAGGCGGACTTGAGCTCGTCGTCCACCATGGCGTTGCCGCCGAACTTGATCACGACGGTCTTGCCGTGGAAACGCTCCAGCCACGGCAGGGCCTCGATCAGCGTCATGGCCTTGGGCAACGCGGTGTTGTTGCGGGCCTGTTCGCCCTTGGGTGCGATCTGCACGGTTCCGGTGTCCTTGTCGGATCAGGTGGAGTAGGCGCTGTTCTCGTGAACGTAGTCGGCCGTCAGGTCGTTGGTCCACAGCGCGGCGCTCGCCGTACCGGCGTTGAGGTGTGCGGTGATGACCACCTCTCGGCCCTTCATGTCCACCAGGTCGCGGTCCTCACCGACGCCGCCGGACTTGCAGACCCAGACACCGTTGATGGCGACGTCCAGCTCGTTCGGGTCGAAGGCGGCGGAGGTGGTGCCGATCGCGGCCAGCACCCGGCCCCAGTTGGGGTCCTCGCCGTGGATGGCGCACTTGAGCAGGTTGTTGCGGCTGATCGTCCGGGCGACCTCGACCGCCTCGTCCTCGGTGGCGGCACCGGTGACGTCGATCCGGATCTCCTTGCTCGCGCCCTCGGCGTCGCCGATCAGCTGGCGGGCCAGGTCGCCGCTGACCGTGCGGACGGCCTCGGCGAACTCGGCCTGCTCCGGGGTGACGCCGGAGGCGGCGGAGGCGAGCAGCAGCACGGTGTCGTTGGTCGACATGCAGCCGTCGGAGTCGATCCGGTCGAAGGTGGTGCGGGTGGCGCCGCGCAGCGCGGTGTCCAGGGCGGCGGCGTCCAGGGCGGCGTCGGTGGTGAGGACGACCAGCATGGTGGCGAGGCTGGGGGCGAGCATGCCCGCGCCCTTGGCCATGCCGCCGACCGTCCAGCCGGCCGGGCTGGTGTACTGGGCGGTCTTGTGCACGGTGTCGGTGGTCTTGATGGCGATCGCGGCGGCCTCGCCGCCCGTCCCGCTGAGCTCGCCCGCGGCCAGCTCGACCCCGGGCAGCAGCAGGTCCATCGGCAGCCGGACGCCGATCAGGCCGGTGGAGGCGACGGCGACCTCGCCCGCGTTGAGGCCCAGTTCGGCGGCGGCCTTCTCGGCGGTGGCGTGGGTGTCCTGGAAGCCGAGCGGGCCGGTGCAGGCGTTGGCGCCACCGGAGTTGAGGACGACGGCGGAGACCTGCCCGCCCTTGAGCACCTGCTCGGACCAGATCACGGGTGCGGCCTTGACCCGGTTGGCGGTGAAGACGCCGGCCGCGGCGAGCGAGGGGCCGTCGTTGACCACCAGGGCCAGGTCGGGGTTGCCGGAGGCCTTGAGGCCCGCCGTCACCCCGGCGGCGCGGAAGCCCTTGGCGGCGGTCACGCCGACGTTGCTGCTCTGGCTCACGGTGCGACTCCGTTCACGGGCAGGCCGAGTTCCTCGGGCAGGCCCAGGGCGATGTTCATGCTCTGCACCGCGCCGCCGGCGGTGCCCTTGACCAGGTTGTCGATCGCGCTGATCGCGATGATCCGCCCGGCGGTGGCGTCCAGGGCGACCTGGACCAGGGCGGTGTTGGCGCCGTAGACGCTGCTGGTCTGCGGCCACTGCCCCTCGGGCAGCAGGTGGACGAAGGGCTCGTCCGCGAACGCCTCGGTGTAGGCGGCGCGCAGGCTCTGGGCCGTCACCCCGGGCTTGGCCTTGGCCGAGCAGGTGGCGAGGATGCCGCGCGGCATCGGGACGAGGGTGGGGGTGAAGGAGACGGTGACGGCCTCGCCCGCGAGCGGGGTGAGGTTCTGCGCCATCTCCGGGGTGTGCCGGTGGACACCGCCGACGCCGTACGGGCTGACGCTGCCCATCACCTCGCTGCCCAGCAGGTGCGGCTTGGCCGCCTTGCCGGCGCCGGAGGTGCCGGAGGCGGCGACCACCACGGCCTCCGGCTCGGCGAGTTGCGCGGCGTAGGCGGGGAACAGCGCCAGGGACACGGCGGTCGGGTAGCAGCCCGGGACGGCGATCCGGTTGCTGCCCTTCAACGCGTCGCGGTGGCCGGGGAGTTCGGGCAGACCGTAGGGCCAGGTGCCGGCGTGCGCGGAGCCGTAGAACTGCTCCCAGTCGGTGGCGGCCTTGAGCCGGAAGTCGGCGCCGCAGTCGACCACCAGGACGTTCGGGCCGAGCTCCTCGGCGACGGCGGCGGACTGGCCGTGCGGCAGCGCCAGGAACACCACGTCGTGGTCGGCCAGCACCTCGGGGGTGGTGGGCTCCAGGACGCGGTCGGCGAGCGGGCGGAGGTGCGGCTGGAGCACGCCCAGCCTGATACCCGCGTTCGAGCCGCCGGTCAGCGCCCCGATCTCCACCTCCGGGTGGCCGAGCAGCAGGCGCAGCACCTCGCCGCCCGCGTATCCGCTCGCGCCGGCGACGGCGACTCGCAATGCCATGGCGTTCCTCCCTAGTCTTGGCATGAATATACGCGCGGTAGAAAATTCATGCAAGGAGTTTCGCGTCGGCCCCCGCCGGCGCGGGGGCGACCCGGCGGGGGCGAGGTGACCCGGAGGGGACCGGG
This sequence comes from Kitasatospora sp. NPDC056783, assembly GCF_042789895.1. Classification (NCBI taxonomy): domain Bacteria; kingdom Bacillati; phylum Actinomycetota; class Actinomycetes; order Kitasatosporales; family Streptomycetaceae; genus Kitasatospora; species Kitasatospora sp. NPDC056783. Next base: position 38,639 of record NZ_JBHUAF010000009.1, on the reverse strand, counting down.
GGGCGGGGCGGCCCGGCGGCGGCCGGGGGCGGGGCGGCCCGGTCAGCGCTTGACGGCCCGCAGCACCACGAACTTCGGATTCCCCGCGACCAGCCGGCAGTTGCCGAAGAGCCGGCGCAGCGTGACGTGGTAACCGAGGTGGCGGTTGCCGACCACCCAGAGCTCCCCGCCGGGCCGCAGCGCCCGCTTGGCCCCGGTGAACATCCGCCGGGCGGTGGCGTCGGTGGTCGCCTGGTGGGAGTGGAACGGCGGGTTGTTGAGCACCAGGTCCACCGAGCCGGGGGCGACCACGTCCTCGGCCAGGGCGTCGGCGGTCAGGAACTCGGCCGGGGCGTCCGGGCCCAGGTTGATGCGGAAGGTCTCCTCCGCCGAGGCCACCGCCTGGTGCGACTCGTCCACGAACAGCAGCTCCGCGCCGGGCCCGGCCAGCGCGGCGGCCGTCCCGACCACGCCGTTGCCGCAGCCGAGGTCCACCACCCGGGCGCCGGGGGCGGGCGTGGGCAGGTGGGCCAGGAAGAAGCGGGTGCCGATGTCGAGCCGGTCCGCGCAGAAGGTGCCCGCGTGGTTGACCACCGTCCGGCCGGAGACGGCGCCGATGTCCGACGGCAGCGCGTAGCGGTGCGGCCACGGGTTGGGGCCGGGGGCGAGCGCCGGGTCGGGGGTGCAGAAGACCAGCCGGGCCTTGCGGACGGCCAGCGAGGTGCGGGTCGGGCCGAGGATCCGCTCGAACAGCTGGAGGGTGGAGGTGTGGATCTCGGTGACCATGCCGGTGCCGACCACCACGGTGCCGGCGTGGAGGGCCGGGGCCAGCCGGTGCAACTGGTCCTCCAGCAGGGCCAGGCTCTTGGGGATGCGCACCAGCAGCACGTCGATCCGCTCCGGCGGGGCGTCCCGGGTGGTGCGCAGCCGGTCCTCGTCGACCTCGGCGCCGGCCCGGGCCAGGTTGGCCGTGGTGGCCTGCCGGCCGAGGTGGGAGTCGGTGATCTGGATCGGCCGGTGCCCGGCGAGCGCGGTGGTCAGCGCGCCCCAGCGGTCACCGAGGACGGCCACCGTACGGCCGGCCAGCTCCGTCGCGGTGCCGGCCGCGCTGTCCGTCTCCCCCGCGAGGTGCCGCAGCAGGTACTCGTCGGCGGCGTCCCAGGCCCGTAGCCGCTCGCGCGGGTCGGCGGGGTAACGGGTGAGCTCGAAGGTGCCCCACGGGGTGGCGAAGGAGGTGTCCGGCGGGGTCGCGGCGGGCGTGGTCTGGGGATTCATCGTGTTCTCAGGCTATCGGACGGCTCTCGGCGGCGATTACGGACGGATACTGGAAGGGCCCGGCCGAGAGGGGTGAGGGCGATGGAGTGGAAACTCGAAGTCGTGGTGGTCCCGGTGTCGGACGTGGACCGCGCGAAGCTCTTCTACGAGGAGCAGGCCGGGTTCACCGTCGACCACGACACCCGGCTGAGGGACGGGATCCGCGTCGTCCAGCTGACGCCGCCCGGCTCGCGGTGCTCGATCGTGGTCGGCACGGGCGTCATCGACGCCCCGCCCGGGTCGGTCAAGGGACTCCAGCTGGTGGTGCCGGACATCGAGAAGGCGCACGCCGAACTGGCCGCGCGGGGCGTGCAGGTCAGCCCCGTGCAGCACTTCGTGGCCGGGGGCCGGGTGGACGGGCACGGCGAGGCGTGGAACAACTTCGTGTTCTTCAACGACCCGGACGGCAACGGCTGGGCGGTGCAGGAGGCGCCGTTCGCCGTTTCGGTAGGCTCCGGGAATGGCTGAACACGAGGGAAGCGTGCGGGTGGACAGCTGGATCTGGTCGGTCCGGCTGGTCAAGACGCGGGCGCTGGCGGCGGCCGCCTGCCGCGCCGGGCACGTCCGGGTGAACGGCGAGCGGGTCAAGCCCGCGCAGGCGCTGAAGCCCGGGGACGAGGTCCGGGTCCGCGAGGAGGAGTACGAGCGGGTCGTGGTGGTGCGGCAGCTGATCCGCAAGCGGGTCGGCGCCGTGGCGGCCGCTGAGTGCCTGGTCGACAACAGCCCGCCGCGGCCGCCGCGCGAGTTCGTCGCGGCGGCCGGGCTGCGCGACCGCGGGACCGGGCGGCCGACCAAGCGGGACCGCCGCGAGCTGGACCAGCTGCGCGGGCCGCACTGAGCGCGGTCAGCCGAGGGTGTCGGTGAGCACCTTGGCGAGGAACTCGTCGAGGTTGCCCACCGTCCGCTCGACCTGCACCTCCACCGGCAGCGACTCGTTCGGCCGGGTGACCAGGGTGGACTTCTTCAGCCCGCGCACGTAGAGCGAACAGGCCAGGTCGGCGCAGATGTACGTGCCGACCGTGTTGCCCTCGCGCCCGGCGGCCCCGGCCCGGCGGGCGGCCAGCAGCGCGACGCCCGACCCGGCGTGCGCGGTGATGCACAGCGAGCACACGTTGGTCTTGGTCAGGCTGCGCCGGACCATCGCCGAGCGCAGCGTCACGCCGACCAGCTCGCCCCCGTGCGGCGCCACCAGGTACGCCCGGTCGGGTGCGCCCTGGTCCCGCCAGCCGAGGAAGTCCAGGTTCTCCCACGGGAGTTCGGCCAGCCCCCGGGGCAGGTTGAGCCGACGGGCCTCGCCCTTGGAGCAGTTGACGAAGGACGCGCGGATCTCGTTCTCACTCAGGGGTTCCATGCGCGGAAGCTAGCACCGGCCCGGCCGCCGTGTCGCGCCGGTTTCTCCCGGTACGGACCGGGCGCGCCGGCCGTTGCGCACCGGGTGCGCGGCCCGCTGGCGGAGCGGATGGGCGGCCTGGACGGCGAGCCGCCGCGGGGCGTCCTCGCCGATGGCGGTTAGCAGGTCGTCCAGGGCGAGGAAGGCCTCCCAGCGCTCCCGTCCGCCGGCGGCGGCCAGGCGGTCGACCACCCGATCCTCCAGGTCCCGGACCCGTTTGTTCTTCCAGGCCTTGTCGGCGAGGCTGACCAGCAGTTCCTCGACGGTGGTGCCGGGCTCGTCCCAGCTCGCGTGGCTGCGGGCGAAGCGGGCGAGGTGCTCGGGGACGCCGCGCGAGAGCAGCAGGGCGTGTCCCGCCGCCTCGTGCCGGGAACCGGGCCCGGACAGCTCCTCGGGGTGGACGGTCTTGCCGATGTCATGGGTGGCGGCGCCGTACCGGACGGCCGCGCGGTCGAAGACCAGGCCCTCGCCGGCGCAGAACTCCGCGATCAGCTCGGCCACCTCGTGGACCAGCGCGAGGTGGGCGACGAGTCGGGGCGGGGCGTCCAGGGCCGCCAGCAGTTCGGCGGCGTCGGGGGGCAGCGGCGGCAGGGTGGCGGTCACGCCGCAGGGTAGCCGCCGCGGTGAGGGGTTGTCAGTGGGGTTCCGTAGGATCCGAGGTCCGGTCCCGGCGCCGGAGGGGGGCGCCGGGACCGGCCGGGGTCTCAGCTCTTGAAGGCGACGCCGGCGTACGCCGAGACGTCCTGCCAGCCCTCGGGCAGCTCGGCGGTCCGGACGTGGCCCGCGGTGGGGCGCCAGAGCGGGAGCTGGACGAGCCCGGGGCCGACGAACTCCCAGTCGCCGAAGAAGGGTTCGACGCCGGCCCGGGAGCGCAGGACGAGCGGGGCGCTGGCGCCCCGGTAGATGCGGGTGCCCTCGGCGGTGCTCTCGCGGGAGGCGAAGTCGGGGCTTCCGTGGGAGAGGATCAGCGCGCTGCCCGGGGCCAGCGCGTCGCGCAGGGTGCGGACGATCCGCCGCGCGCCGTCCTCGTCGCGGATGAAGTGGAGGACGGCGACCAGCATCAGCGCGACCGGCTCGCCGAAGTCGACGGCTCCGGCCAGCGCGGGGTGGGAGAGGATCGCGGCCGGGTCGCGCAGGTCGGCCTCGATCACCGAGGTGTGCCCGGCGGGGTGGCTCCCCAGCAAGGCGCGGGCGTGGGAGGCCACGATCGGGTCGTTGTCCACGTACACCACCCGGGCGTCCGGGGCGACCCGCTGGGCGACCTCGTTGGTGGAGCCGACGGCCGGGATGCCGGTGCCGATGTCGAGGAACTGGCGCACGCCCCGGCTCGCCACGTACTCGACGGCGCGGCCGAGGAACTGCCGGTTGGTGCGGGCCACCAGCGGCAGCGCCGGGTAGGCGGCTATCGCGGCCCGGGCGGCCCTGCGGTCGGCCTCGAAGTTGTCCTTGCCGCCGAGGTAGTAGTCGTACATCCGGGCGGTGTGCGGGACGCCGGTGTCCAGTTCGCCCGGAGGCTGCCAGTCGTCGGCTCTGGCCCAGGCCCAGTCCACGTCCGCGGTCCGGCCTCCGGCCGCGCTGTCCTCGTACATCCTGTCCGCCCCCTGTGCGCAATTCCGGATGAGTACGGCGATGAGCCGGTCGACTCTCGGTGCGCGGCGATCGTATCCAAGGACACACCGGCGAAACAGCGGAAGTTCAGGTTCACGCAACACTCCGGTGACGGAGTGTGTGCACGTCAAGGCGGGCGGATGCCCGGCCCGGATCGCCCGCCGGGACCGTCCTCTCTATGCTGGCTGCCGATGACTGCCGACCGCCGCACCGTGCTGCGCGCCACCGCCCGACTCGCCGCCCTCGCCGCCAGCAGCGGCCTGCTCGCCGCGTGCGGCACCGGCACGCCCCGCCGGGCCGACCCGGGGGCGTTCGCCGCGCACCCCGGCACGGTGGACCCCCAGCACACCACCGACCCGGCCTGGAGCGGCGGCGAGGGCCCGGCCTCCGCGGCGCCCGCCGCCCCGGAGGAGCCCCAGCCCGGCGGGGAGCCGGCCGCCGCCCAGCCCACCGCGCCGCCGACCCCGCCCCCGCTGCCGCCGCTCGCGCCCGGCACCCCGGCCGAGGTCGCGTACGGGCCGCGGACCGGCAAGAACGTGGCGCTCACCGTCCACGGCAGCGGGGACCCGAAGCTGGCCACCGCCCTGCTGGAGGCCGCCGAGCAGCGCGGCGCCAAGCTGACCGTGATGGTCGTCGGCAGCTGGCTCGACCAGCAGCCGCAGATGGCCCGGCGGATCCTGGACGGCGGGCACGAGCTGGGCAACCACACCCAGAACCACCTCAACATCTCCGCCATGACGCCGGACCAGGCCCGCGCCGAGATCGCCCAGTGCGCGGAGCGCCTGCAGCGGCTCACCGGCTCGATCGGCCGCTGGTTCCGGCCCTCCGCCGCCCAGTACGCCACCCCGATGGTGCGCGAGCAGGCCAAGGCGGTCGGGTACGAGCACGTGCTGTCCTTCGACGTCGACCCGCGCGACTACAACGACCCCTCGGCCGCCGAGTTGCAGCGCCGGGTGCTGAACTCGGTGCGCGGCGGCTCGGTGGTGGCGCTGCACATGGGCCACCAGTGCACGGTGGACGCGCTGCCCGCCATCCTGGACGGCCTGGCCAAGGCGGGACTCAAGCCGGTGACCGCCAGCCAGCTCTGCGCCTAGGTGTCCTGTCCGGCCCGGGGGCTCTCGGGGTCAGCCGGCCCGCCGCGCCCGACCGGGTGATCAGACCATCGGGTCGTCGTCCTTGTACGGGCGCAGCCGCAGCGTCCGGGCGTCCGCCGCGCGGATCGCGTCGGCCCGGTTGACCAGCTCCTCCAGGTCGTCCCGGCCCGCGTGGATGAACCGCCCGTGCAGCCCGTCGAAGCGGCCGCGGGCGGCGTCCACGGTGACGGCGACCATGTACGGGATGGACCCCCAGGCCGTGGTCTCCCGGAACATCGGCATCCCCGCGGTCATGTCGGTGGCCACCGCGCCCGGGCTGATGTCCAGCACGACGATGCCGTTGCGGGCCAGCGAGTCCGCCATGTTGTCGGAGAGCTGGAGCAGCGCGCCCTTGGACGTGGCGTACGCCGTGTAGTTGCCGTCCGGGCGCAGCGCGAAGCCGGAGTTGAGGTTGACCACCCGGCCGCGCTTGCGGGCGACCATGCCGGGCAGCACGCAGCGCAGCAGGTTGTAGGGGCCGCGCAGGTTGGTCTCGATCACCTGCCACCACTGGTTGGCGTCGGTCTCCCAGAGCGGCACCTCGGCGCGGTCGACCAGGCCGGCGTTGTTGACCAGCAGGTCGATCGGCCCGAGGTCGCGCTCGACCACCCGGACCGCCTCGCGCACCGAACCGGGGCGGGTGACGTCGGCGGTGACGGCGACGCCCCGGGAGCCGTGCCTGGCGCACTCCTTGAGGGTGTCGGTCAGCGTCTCGTGGGTGCGGCCGACCAGTCCGACGGCCATCCCCTCGGCGGCCAGGCCGATGGCGATCTCCCGGCCGATGCCCCGGCCGGCGCCGGTGATCAGGGCGGCCTGTCCCGCGAGCGATCCCGTCGACACCCTGTGCTCCCTTCGCGCCCCCGGCCCTGTCCGCGGTCCGCCCCGGCCCGTCTGCGGCATTCTGTCCGCCGCCGGGCGGGACCGGCCCCGGGCACACGGGCCGAGGCCTCCGCCTCACTCGTTCGGGCGAGCCCCGAGCACCGTCACCCCGCCGGGGAGGGGGTGACCTACTGGCCAGTACGGAGTAGTAACGTCGTCGGGACGGTGTCCGGTGCACCCATTCCGGTACACCGGCCCATTGACCAGCAGCTCGCTGGGCCACCAGTAGCTGGGCGACCCCCAGCACCACCGAAGGGCAACTGAGTGAGTGACATCGCGCGCGTCGGAGTGATCGGCTGCGGCCTGATGGGGTCGGGCATCGCCGAGGTCTTCGCCCGGGCCGGGCTGGACGTCCTGGTGTCGGAGGCCAGCGGTGAGGCGCTGGAGTTCGGCCGCACCCGGCTGACCAACTCCCTGGACACGGCGGTCAAGCGGGGCAAGCTGACCCCCGAGGAGCGGGACGAGGCGCTGGCCCGGCTGTCCTTCACCGTGGAGCTGTCCGACTTCGCCGACCGTGACCTGGTGGTCGAGGCCGTCGCCGAGCGCGAGGACATCAAGGTCAAGATCTTCGAGACCCTGGACCGGGTGGTCGAGCGCCGCGACGCGATCCTGGCCTCCAACACCTCCTCGATCCCGATCGTGAAGCTGGCCGCCGCCACCAGCCGCCCGGAGCAGGTGATCGGCCTGCACTTCTTCAACCCGGCGCCGGTGCAGAAGCTGGTCGAGGTCATCCCGACCCTGACCACCTCGGCGACCACCACCGAGCGGGTCGAGGCCTTCGCCTCCCAGGTGCTCGCCAAGGAGCCGATCCGCGCCCGCGACCGGGCCGGCTTCGTGGTGAACGCGCTGCTGGTGCCGTACCTGCTGTCCGCGGTGCGGATGTTCGAGTCGGGCGTGGCCACCGCCTCCGACATCGACAAGGGCATGGAGGCCGGCTGCGCCCACCCGATGGGACCGCTGCGGCTGTGCGACCTGATCGGCCTGGACACCATCGTCTCGATCGCCGAGTCGATGTACGACGAGTACAAGGAGCCGCTGTACGCCGCTCCCCCGCTGCTCTCCCGGATGGTCGACGCGGGCCTGCTGGGCCGCAAGTCCGGCCGCGGCTTCTACGACTACACCGCGAGCGCCTGACGCCCGCGGCGGAACCGGAACGGCGGGGCCCGGCGGCTGCGAACCGGCTGCCGGGCCCCGCGGCCTGATGGTGCGTCAGCTGTTGATGGCGTAGCTGTCGCCGTAGACCTTCCACTTCAGCGGCGGGTTGAGGTCGAAGTTCTTGGCGTTGAGGAAGACCAGCTGCTCGGTGTCGACCCGGCTGGTGTCGGAGTGGGCCTGCTCCTTCTTCATGACCACCTTGCGGGCGTCCAGGAAGGCCTTGAGGTAGGTGGCCTCGTCGCCGCCCTGCGCGGGGGTCTTGGCCTTCTTCATCGCCGCGGCGCGGATGCCGCCGAAGCTGTCCGAGCTGGTGCCCGGGCCGTGCATGACGATGGCGTCGTAGTAGGCGAACTGGCCGAGCGCGCGCAGGCCGTCGCCCTTGGCCTGGTTGACGGCGGGGTTGAAGTACACCCGGTCGCGCTCGTCGTTCTGGGCCTGCTGGAAGACGGTGTCGGCGGCGGCGGTGGCCCAGTCCTTCTCGAACGCGGAGCCGAGGCCGGCGTGCGACTCGGTGCCGTTGACCTTCTTCAGGGCCGGCAGGTACTTGGCCAGGATGTTGCCGGGCTTGAGGTCGGTGTAGTGCTGGATCAGCTCCAGCATGTCACCGGTGCCGGAACAGAAGCCGATGATGCCGGCGGTGTAGCCCCGGCCGTCCTTGATGTCCTCGATGTACTTGTACTGGGCCTTCCAGTCCAGCGACGAGTTCTCCGCGCTGGACACCAGCTGCATCGCGATGTCCTTCTTGTGCGGGTCGTCCAGCCCGACCGCCTGGAGCCGGACGGCACCGGCCGGCGACGGGGCGGCCTGGGCCGCCGAGGTGGCCGCGACGGTCAGCGGCGCGGCCACCAGGGCGGCGGCGAGGGCGATGCGGAGGGCACGACGGGGCTGAGGGCGCATGGGAGCTCCGATTCCTCGATGGGTTAGGAAACTTTCCTAACAAGAAGAAGGAAACGCCCTCGGCCGCACTCCCGCAAGGGTTTTGACAGAACCTCTTCAAGCGATCGGTGAAGCACCTGGTCAGTACGCCCGGCGGCGCACCCACCAGACCGCCGCCGCGCAGGCGGCGACGCCCAGCGCCGTCATCCAGCCGAACTCGACGAACTCGAACGGCCAGAACCGGTCCGCCGGCTGGTACACCTGGTGGGCGGTGTAGCCGCCGTCCCTGACCAGCGCCTGGAGCTGCTCGAAGTCGCCGTGCTCGTAGAACGCGTCCGTGGAGATCCGGTTCCCGGCCGGATCGGAGTACCAGACCTCCCCCAGCCAGCGCCCGTCCAGCGCCATCGCCCGCATCGAGTGCACCGGCTCCTCCAGCGGCTGCCGGTAGTGGAACCGGAAGGACTCCGCGAGGAAGGGCAGCGCGACCGAGACGCCCAGGCCGATGCCGACCGCCGCCACCGTGCGGCGCAGCACCGCGCCGGCCAGCGCGGCCACACCGAAGGTCAGCACCACCCGGCCGACCATCACCGGCCAGGTCTGTTCGAAGAGGTCCGGACTGAACCGCCCGTTCATCAGTGCCAGCGGGGCGCTCCACCAGCGCAGCAGCAGACCGAACAGCGCGGCGACGACCGCCAGCGCCCCGCCCGCCACGACCAGCGAGCCGACCGTCCAGCGGGACCGGCCGGCCCCCTGGGTCCAGACGAAGCGGACCGTCCCGTGCTCGAACTCCCGCGCCAGCAGCGGCCCGCCGACGAACGCGCCGAAGCCGGCGCCGAGCACGTGGAGCACCATGTCGAGGGCCTCCATCGAGGTGCCGTACTCGCGCAGGAACCGCTTGTACCGCTCCAGGCAGGCATCCGCGGCCGGATCGCAGGAGGTGGCGCCCGAGCGCTCCAGGCCCGCGCGCAGGTACCAGCCGTGCACCAGCAGCGCCAGCGAGACGGCGCCCATCACCAGGAACAGGGTGACCAGCGTCGGCCGGTGGCGCAGCCCGGCCGCCCGCAGCACGGCGGAGCGGGGCGGGGCGAGGGACAGCGAACTCACGGCAGTGCCACCTTCTCGTTCGGGGGGACGGCGCCGCGCGGGCCGGGGAGCGCGGAGGCGGCCGGCTGGCGCAGGTAGGAGAGCACCAACTCGGTGAGCCCGACGCGCTGTTGGCGCCAGGAGCCGGAGACCGGGGCGTCCGCGCCACCGGTGCGGACCAGGAGGTGGGACTGGACGCCGGCCCGGCGGTCGCGGACCACCGGCAGCTGCCCGGCGACCCGGTCGGCCTCGGCGGTCGGGCCGGTGAGCATCCGGTGGCCGGCCAGCAGGTCGTCCACCTCGCCGGCCACCTGGACCCGGCCGCCGCCGAGCACCACCAGGTAGTCGCAGCTCTGCTCCAGTTCGTTGACGGCGTGCGAGGAGAACACCACCGACACCCCGTCCTCGGCCACCGCGGTCAGCAGCACGGCCATGAAGTCGTGCCGGGCGAGAGGATCGAGGGCCGCCAACGGCTCGTCCAGCAAGAGCAGTTCGGGCCGCTTGGCAAGGGCCAGGGCGAGCGAGACCTGGGCCTGCTGACCGCCGGAGAGGCGGCCGTACCTGCGCTCCAGCGGGATGCCGAGCCCTTCCAGGTGGGCGAGGGCCCGGGCCTCGTCCCAGCGGCGGTTGAGGTGGCGGCCCATCGCCAGCAGGTCGCGCACCGGCAGGCCGGGGTAGAGCGCGGCGTTCTGGGCGACGAAGCCGATCCGGTCCAACGCACGCGGAGAGCCGGGCGGTTGGCCGCCGAGGACGGTCAGCGCACCCTCGCTCGGCAGGGCCAGCCCGGCGGCCAGGCTGAGCAGCGTGGTCTTGCCGGCGCCGTTCGGGCCGACCAGGGCCACCACGTGTCCGGCCGGGACGGCGAGCCGGCAGTCCCGCAGCGCCCAGGAGCGGCGGTAGCGCTTGCCGAGCCCGGCGCAGTCGATCACCGTGTCCGCGGCCATCAGGCCACCACCCCGTCCCGGCCCTCGCGCAGGTCGCGCAGCGCGTCCTCGAACACCGCCGTCATCCCCTCCTCGTCCAGCCCGGCGGTCCGCGCCGAGCGCATCCAGTCCAGCAACCCGCGCCGCAGCGCGGCCCGTTCGCGCAGCGGCACCACCCCGGCGGGCAGGCCGCGGACGAAGGTGCCCTGGCCCCGGCGGCCGGCCGCGAGGCCGCGGTGCTCCAGCTCCCGGTACGCCTTGAGGACGGTGTTCGGGTTGATCGCCAGCCCGGCCACCACCTCGCGCACCCGGGGCAGCCGGTCCCCCTCGGTCAACCAGCCCATCCGCAGCGCCTGTTCGACCTGCTGGACGAGCTGGAGGTAGGTCGGGACACCCGAGGCCGGGTCCAGCCGGAACTCGATCGGGGAGGGCTGGTCCGCTTCTTTATCTACTTCCATAGGTAAAGAGATAATCGATGAACTGAGGCTTCGTCAAACCGGGCCACCGGCAGGCAGGGCGCCGTCGAACCGGGGCGCCCTCGAACCGGGCCACCGGCACACCGGGGCGCCGTCGAACCAGGGAAACGGAAAGGGCCCCGCCCCGGACTCGTGGTCCGGGGCAGGGCCCTCCTTCAGGCGCTGCCGGGTCAGGCGCCGCGCAGCACCGCGCCGGTGCGGGCGACGGCCTCGGCGACGGCCGCCTCGCGGGCCGCGGTGGCCTCGTCGGCGGTCAGCGTGCGGTCGACCGCGCGGAAGCGCAGCGCGTACGCCAGCGACTTCTTGCCCTCGCCGACCTGCTCGCCGGTGAACACGTCGAACAGCCGGATGGCCTCCAGCAGTTCACCCGCGCCGGAGCGCAGCGCGGCCTCGACCTCGGCGGCCGGGACGGCGGTGTCGACGATCAGCGCGACGTCCTGGGTCGCCACCGGGAAACCGGAGACGGTCGGGCCGCTGACCCGCTCGGCGCCGTCGGCGATGAGCAGGTCGATGTCGATCTCCATCGCGGCGGTACGGGCCGGCAGCCCGAGCGCCTTGACCACCCGCGGGTGCAGCTCACCGGCGTGGCCGACCACCCGGTCGGTGCCGGCCACCAGCAGTTCGGCACAGCGGCCCGGGTGCCAGGGAGCCAGCTGGCCCTGGCGGACGGTCAGCTCGATGCCGGCCGCGCGGGCCACCGTGCGGGCCGCCTCGACGGCGTCCGCCCAGAAGGCCTGGGCGCCCTTGCCCCACCAGCCCGACGGCAGCCGCTCGCCCGCGAGGGCGACGGCGATCCGGCGCGGCTGCTCCGGCAGCGCGGCGTCCAGCGCGGCCAGTTCCTCGTTGCTGGGGCGGTGGTCGACGGCCGGACGCGGAGCGACGCTCAGCTCGTCCTTGGGCAGGAAGACGGTGCCGGTCTCGAAGACCGCCAGGTCGGTGTTGCCCCGGCCGACGTTGCGGCGCAGCGCGCCGAGCAGGCCCGGCAGCAGCGTGGTGCGCAGCGCCGGCTCCTCGTCGTTCAGCGGGTTGACCAGCTTCACCGTGCGGCGGCGCCGGTCGTCCGACTCCAGGCCGAGCGCCTCGAAGGCCGCCTCGCCGAGGAACGGGTAGTTGTTGACCTCGACGTAGCCGGCCCCGGCCAGCGCGACGCCGATCCGGCGGTTCACCCGCTGGTCCTCGGTCAGGCCCTTGCCCGGGGGCACGTTGGGCATCCGGGCGGGGACGTTGTCGTAGCCCTCCAGCCGGATGACCTCCTCGGCGAGGTCGTACGGGTCGGTGAGGTCGGGACGCCAGGTCGGCGGGGTGACCTCCAGGACGTCGGCGCCGGAGACCGAGCAGCCGATCTCCTGGAGGCGCCGGGTGACGCTCTCGCGGCCGTACACCGTGCCGGCCACCCGGTCGGGCAGGTCGGCGGCGATGGTGATGGTGCGCAGCGGGTGCGGCGCGGCGATGTCGGTGACCCCGGCCTCGGCGGTGCCGCCGGCGATCAGGACCAGCAGGTCGACGGCGCGCTGCGCGGCGGCGCGGGAGGCCTCCGGGTCGACGCCGCGCTCGAAGCGCTTGGACGCCTCGGAGGGCAGCTTGTGCCGCTTGGCGGTGCGGGCGATGGTGACCGCCTCGAAGTGCGCCGCCTCGATGATCACCTCGGTGGTGCCCGGACCGGCGGCCGGGTCGAGGATCTCGGTGGAGGCGCCGCCCATCACGCCGGCCAGGCCGATCGGGCCGCTGTTGTCGCAGATCAGCAGGTCCTCGGCGGAGAGCTCGCGCTCGACGCCGTCCAGGGTGGTGAGGGTCTCGCCCTGCTCCGCCCGGCGGACCGAGATCGGGCCGTCCACGCGCTGCTTGTCGTAGGCGTGCAGCGGCTGGCCGACCTCCAGCATCACGTAGTTGGTGATGTCGACGGTCAGCGAGATCGGGCGGATGCCCGACTTCTGGAGCCGGCGCTGGAGCCAGATCGGCGACTTGGCGGTCGGGTCGAGGCCGATGACCGTACGGGCGACGAAGCGGTCGCAGGCGGTCGGGTCGTTGACCTTCACCAGGTAGCCGAAGGAGTTCGCCGGCGGCACGTCGAGCAGCGCCGGGTCGGCCAGCGGCAGCCCGTACGCGGCGGCGGCCTCGCGGGCCACACCGCGCATGGACAGGCAGTAGCCGCGGTCCGGGGTGACGGCGATGTCGAGCACCTCGTCGACGAGCTGGAGCAGCTCGATGGCGTCGGTGCCGGCCTCGTACTCCGGCGGGAGCACGATGATGCCGTTATGGTCGTCGCCCATGCCCAGCTCGCGGGCGGAGCAGATCATGCCGGCCGAGGTGTGGCCGTAGGTCTTGCGGGCCGCGATCGGGAACGGGCCGGGCAGCACGGCGCCCGGGAGCACGACGACGACCTTGTCGCCGACGGCGAAGTTGGTCGCACCGCAGACGATCTCCTGCGGCTCACCGGTGCCGTTGGCGTCGCCGACGTTGACGAAGCAGTGCCGGATCGGCTTCTTGAAGCCGGCCAGCTCCTCGATGGAGAGCACCTCGCCGACCACCAGCGGGCCCTTGAAGTCCGCGCCGAGCTGCTCGACGGTCTCGACCTCCAGGCCGGCCCGGACCAGGCGCTCCGCGACGTCGCGACCGGTCTCGCCGGCCGGCAGGTCGACGTACTCGCGCAGCCAGGAAAGCGGGACGCGCATCAGATCTCCATCCCGAACGGGAGGGTGAAGCGGACGTCACCCTCGACCATGTCGCGCATGTCAGCGACGTTGTGACGATTCATCAGGATTCGCTCCAGGCCCAGGCCGAAGGCGAACCCGCTGTAGCGGTTGGGGTCGACACCGCAGGCGACCAGCACCCGCGGGTTGACCACGCCGCAGCCGCCGAGCTCGATCCAGCCCTCGGAGGAGCAGGTGCGGCACGGCCGGTCCGGGTTGCCGACGCTCTCGCCGCGGCACACGAAGCACTGGAGGTCGATCTCCGCGCTCGGCTCGGTGAACGGGAAGTACGACGGGCGCCAGCGCAGCTCCAGGCCGCCGCCGATCAGCTTCTCGACCAGCACCTCGATGGTGCCCTTGAGGTCGGCGAAGGTGATGCCCTCGTCCACCGCGAGACCCTCGACCTGGCGGAAGACCGGGGTGTGGGTGGCGTCCAGCTCGTCGGTCCGGTAGACCCGGCCGGGGCAGACCACGTAGATGGGGGGCTCGCGGTCGAGCATGGTGCGGGCCTGGACCGGGGAGGTCTGGGTGCGCAGCACCACGCCGGAGTCGGCGGAGCCGTCCGGGGCCTGGACGAAGAAGGTGTCCTGCATCGAGCGGGCCGGGTGGTCCGGGCCCAGGTTGAGGGCGTCGAAGTTGAGCCACTCGGCCTCGACCTCGGGGCCCTCGGCGACCTGGTAGCCCATCGCGACGAAGGTGTCCTCGATGCGCTCGGCCATGGTGGTCAGCGGGTGCCGGGCGCCACGCGGAGCGCGGTCGTACGGCAGCGTGACGTCCACCGCCTCCTCGACCAGCACGCGGGCGTCCCGCTCCGCCTCCAGCTCGGCCTGCCGCTTCGCGAGGGCCTGGTTGACGGCCCCGCGGGCCTGGCCGATCAGCTTTCCGGCGGCCGCCTTGGCGTGCGGGGGCAGGGCGCCGATCTCGCGGTTGGCGAGCGAGAGCGCGGAGCGGTCGCCGGTGTGGGCGACCTTGGCCTGCTTCAGCTCGTCCAGGGAGCCGGCGGCGGCGAAGGCGGCGATCGCCTCGTCGCGCGCCTGCTCCACCACCTCGGGCTTGAGGGCCTCGACCTCGACCGGGTCGTACGACTTGTTGGGTGCCGACATCTCTATCTTTCCCGTGCTCCTGCTCGTCCGTGCTCAAGGTCTTTGGGCCATCGCCGAAGGTCGAGTGTAGTCGCAGCGTGTCGCGCCGCTCGGCGCCGCTTCCCCGCGGAGCGCCCCTAGAGCATGAAGTCGGGCACCCCGGCGGGCAGGATGAACCGGAACCGGGCGCCACCGCCGGGTGCGCGGTCGACGCGGATCGAGCCGCCGTGGGCCTCCACGATGCCCTTGACGATGTAGAGGCCGAGGCCGGTGCCGCCACGCTTGGAGCCGCGCCAGAAGCGGGTGAAGACGCGCGGCATCGAGTCCTCGGGGATGCCGCTGCCTTCATCGCTCACGGTGACCGCTGTGCCTTCCACGATGCGGGGAGGAGTGCCGGAGCGCTCCCAGACGGGTGCCTCGACGATCTCCTTGGCCGGTGCCACCTCGATCGTGACAGTTCCCTCGCCGTGCCGCACCGCGTTTTCCAGCAGGTTGGCCAGCACCTGGTCGACCTTGTCCGGGTCGGCCCACAGCACGGTCAGCGGCTCGCCGATCCGGATGTCGAAGCGCTCCTCGGGGATGCCGGTCGCGACCTTGCGCTCGACGTGCCGGCGCACCGCCGCGGTCAGGTCGATCACCTGCTTGCGCAGTTCCAGCCGGCCGGCGTCGATCCGGGAGATGTCCAGCAGTTCGGCGATCAGCCGGGTGACCCGGTCGGCGTCGGCGTCCACCGTCTCCAGCATCAGCCGCTTCTGCCCGTCGGTGAACCGCTCCCACTTGGCCAGCAGCGTCGCCGTGAACCCCTTGACGCTGGTCAGCGGGGAGCGCAGCTCGTGCGCCACGGTGGCGATCAGCTCGGCGTGGCTGCGCTCGGTGCGGCGCCGGGCCTCGGTGCCGCGCAGGGCGATCACCAGGCGCTCCAGCGGCCCGCCCGGCACGGCGCGCACGTACATGGCGGAGACCAGCACCTCGCGCCCGCCGGGCAGCAGCAGGTTGCGCTCCGGCTGGCGGGTGCGGATGGCCAGGCCGCCGTACGGGTCGGTCAGCTGCCACCAGCGGCGGCCGTCCAGGTCCTCCAACGGGAGGACGTCCTCCACCGCGCTGCCGAGCGCGGCCTGCGGGAGCACGCCGGTGAGCCGGGCCGCGGCCCGGTTGAAGCAGACCACCCGGCCCAGCGCGTCGGCGACCACCAGCCCGTCCGGCAGGTCGTCCGGGTCGAGCTCGGGTCCGCTGCCGACCATGGGTTGCCTCCCCGATTACCCACCGTGCCGTTCCCCCCACAGAGGCAGACCCTAGCGCCTCCCAGGCGCCCGCAGTAGGGCTTGCAAGGGGTGATCCCGGTGCGCCCCCGGGGAGGGATCAGGCGTTCGAACGGCAGCCGCCCGGCGAGCGCTGGGCGCGGGCCGAGGCGTACAGGCAGACGGCCGCCGCGGTGGCCAGGTTGAGGCTCTCGGCGTGGCCGTGGATCGGGACGCGCACGACCTCGTCGGTCAGCGCCCGGGTCTCCTCCGGGAGCCCCCAGGCCTCGTTGCCGAACACCCACGCGCCGGGCGCGCCCAGGGTGCCCTCGTCCAGTTCCCGGTCCAGGTCGCGCTCCCCCGCACCGTCCGCGGCGAGCACCCGGACCCCGGCCTCGCGCAGCTTGCCGACGGCCTCCTCGACCGGCACGCCGACCGCCACCGGCAGGTGGAACAGGCTGCCCACGGAGGCTCGGACGGCCTTGGGGTTGTAGAGGTCCACCGACGCGTCGGTCAGCACCACGGCGTCCGCGCCGGCCGCGTCGGCGGTGCGCAGCACGGTCCCGGCGTTCCCGGGGTCGCGCACGTGGGCGAGGACCGCGACCAGCTTGGGGCGGGCCTTGAGCACCTCGGCGAACGGGGTGTCGATGAAGCGGCAGAGCGCCACGATCCCCTGCGGGGTCACGGTGTCGCAGATGTCCGCGATCACCTCGTCGGTGGCGGTCAGCACGGACAGCCCCTCGGCCCGGGCCGCCTCGACGATCCCGGCGTGCCGCTCGGCGGCCTCCTGCGTCGCGTAGACCTCGACCACGGCGTGCTCACCGGTGCCCGGCAGCCTGCCGAAGGCGATGGCCTCCCGGACGGCCTGCGGGCCCTCGGCCAGGAAGCGGCGCTCCTTGGTGCGCTGGTTGCGCTTGGCCAGCCGGCGGGCGGCGACGACGCGCGGCGAGCGCAGGGAGGTCAGCAGGGGGGTCTCGGTGCTCGGCATGGTCTCGATCTCTGGAGGCGCTGGAGGAGGGGGTAAAAGCAGAACCGGACCCGCAGGAGAGCCTGCGGGTCCGGTCAGAGCTCAACCGATCTCGGAAGATCAGGCGGCGTCCGCGGCGGCCTTGGGGGCGTTCACGTCGGCCGGCAGCGCCTTCTGGGCGACCTCGACCAGGGAGGCGAACGCACCCGGGTCGTTGACGGCCAGGTCGGCCAGCATCTTGCGGTCGATCTCGACGCTGGCGGCCTTCAGGCCCTGCACGAAGCGGTTGTAGGTGATGCCGTTGGCACGGGCCGCAGCGTTGATGCGCTGGATCCACAGCTGACGGAAGTCGCCCTTGCGCTTCTTGCGGTCGTTGAAGTTGTAGACCAGCGAGTGGGTGACCTGCTCCTTGGCCTTGCGGTACAGGCGCGAGCGCTGGCCCCGGTAGCCGCTGGCGCGCTCCAGGATGACCCGGCGCTTCTTGTGGGCGTTGACTGCCCGCTTGACGCGTGCCACTTGATTACTCCTTGGGTTGGACCACGGACTACTTCACGTGGTCCGTCATTCGAATGGGTCGGGAAGGATCAGCTGCCCCGCACGCGGCTCGCGCCGGGCGGGAGGGCGATCACTTGCCGAGAAGCTTCTTGATCTTCTTGGCGTCAGCGGGGGCCAGCTCGACCGTCCCGGCCAGCTTGCGGGTCAGCGTCGAGGGCTTGTGCTCCAGGAGGTGGCGACGGCCGGCGCGCTCGCGCAGCACCTTGCCAGAGCCACTGATCTTGAAGCGCTTGCTGGCGCCACTGTGCGTCTTCTGCTTCGGCATTTCGCCGTATCTCCTCGTCGGTC
This sequence comes from Kitasatospora sp. NPDC056783, assembly GCF_042789895.1. Taxonomy (NCBI): domain Bacteria; kingdom Bacillati; phylum Actinomycetota; class Actinomycetes; order Kitasatosporales; family Streptomycetaceae; genus Kitasatospora; species Kitasatospora sp. NPDC056783. Next base: position 21,003 of record NZ_JBHUAF010000009.1, on the reverse strand, counting down.
CCGTCCACGCCCGCGCGGCTGCTGCCACGCGGGCGCGAACTGGATGGATCTGCGGTGACCGGGCGGGTCGCCCCGTCACCCTGTGGGCCGGTCTCCCGGGCCTCCTGGCCGGTGAGGGCTCAGGCGCCCTGGGAGGCGGCCGGCTGCTCGACCGGAGCGTCGGCCTCGACGGCCGGCGCCTCGGCCGGGGCGTCCTGCGCCTCGGTCACGACGTCCTCGACCTCGGTCTCGATGTCCTCGGTCACGACGTCCTCGAGCTCGTCCTCCGCAAGGGCGTCGGAGCCGGCGGTGCGGCCCTGACGCTCGGCCTTGCGGGCGTCCGCGAGGGCGCGGGCCTCGGCCATCGCCTCGGTCTTCTTCTTGTGCGGACCAAGGACCATGATCATGTTGCGGCCGTCCTGCTTGGGCGACGACTCGACGAAGCCCAGGTCCTGGACGTCGTCGGCGAGCCGCTGGAGCAGACGGAAGCCCAGCTCGGGGCGGGACTGCTCGCGACCACGGAACATGATCGTGATCTTGACCTTGTCGCCCTGCTTGAGGAACCGGACGACGTGACCCTTCTTGGTGTCATAGTCGTGCGGGTCGATCTTCGGCCGGAGCTTCATCTCCTTGATGACCGTGTGCGCCTGGTTCTTGCGCGCCTCACGGGCCTTCATGGCCGACTCGTACTTGAACTTGCCGTAGTCCATGAGCTTGCACACCGGCGGCCGGGCGGTCGCCGCGACCTCGACCAGGTCGAGGTCGTACTCCTGCGCGAGCTCCAGCGCCTTGGCAAGCGGCACGATGCCGACCTGCTCGCCGCTGGGACCGACGAGTCGCACCTCGGGGACGCGAATCCGGTCGTTGATGCGGGGCTCGGTGCTGATGGGGCCTCCTCGGTTGCACCTTCTGCGATGCGGCCGTCGGACGGCGGTCGCACGTAGTGGACTCGACCACTGGGCGGGGCTTCATTCGTGCTGCGCTGTCCGGTACGTACACCGCCACACGAAAAAAGCCCCGCTCGGTACAAGCGGGGCTCCACACAACCGGGGGCTGCGCCCGGTGAGGGGCGCTGCGGCGACTCGGCGCCAGTGGCGCCCGTCGCGGACCGGGACCCGTCGACCGCGAGGCCGCTCGGGTGGGAGACTTTCGCGGTTGCCCTCTCGGGCCTCCTCAGTGGAGCCTCCACTTGCTGGCCGAGTGCCCATACGGGAGCCCGGCCGGTCAGTCTCGAAGCTTACAGCGTCGGGGGGTCGAACGCTATTCCGCCCCGGCGTGGGGCCCCTTGTACGCTCCACGTGTACCCACACGACACGATGGAACGAGCCCCCCTTGAGCAGCGAGCCCACCCAGAACCCCGGCGCGGACGACGACGCGATCGGCTTCGACGACCTCACCCGCGACATCGCCGAGGTCCCGGCCGTCGAGGTGATCACCACCGTCGCGGTGCACCTGATGAGTGCCGCCGCCGTCAAGTGCGGTCTCGCCGAGGGCGGCGACGAGGACAAGGACCTGGACGAGGCCCGCAAGCTCATCACCGCGCTGGCCGGACTGGTCACCGCCGGCGCCCCGGAGATCAGCAACTTCCACGCCGCGCCGCTGCGCGACGGGCTGCGCTCGCTCCAGCTCGCCTTCCGTGAGGCCTCCGTCGTGCCGGACGCCCCGGGCGCGGGCCCGGGCGAGAAGTTCACCGGGCCCGTCTACTCCTGAGGCCCGACACGGAGGAGCGGCACACCTGCGCCGCTCCTCCGTCCTCCGCCCCTCACCGCCGGTAGAGCGGCTCCCCCGGCAGCGCCGCGCCGGCCGGCAGCACCGCGAGGTCCAGCCCCCGGTCCAGCCGCACCCGCAGCACCGGATCGCCGGCCACCGCCCGCCCGACCCGCTGCGCGGCCTCCTGGAGCCCCGCCTGGTCCAGCGCCGGGTCGAACACCACCGCGAGCACCCCGTCCGAACCCTCCGAGGCCTCCAGCAGCCCGGTGACCACCTGCGGCTCGGCCGCCAGCAGCCCGCGCACCGCCTCGCGCACCTCCGGGTCCCGGGCCGGCGGCAGGAACGGGCGGTTCTCCGCGAGCGCCCGCAGCCGGGCACCGCTCAGCTGGAACGGCACCGGCCCGGCCGGGTCGATCAACAGGGTGTCGGCGCGCTCCGAGAAGGCGACCATCGCGGCCTGCGGGGCCGCCGTCGGCGCCGGGCGGGCGTCGGCGCGCCAGCGGGCGAGCGACTCCAGCGACGTGAAGGCCGGCAGCGCGCGGCGCCCGTCCGGGGCCTCCAGCACCGGGACGGCCATGTCGCTGGTCTTCTCGTGGCGGTGCCCGTTCACGTCCACCTCGACCTCGCCGAGGATCGCGACGATCGGGACCATCAGCCGGGTCGGGGTCAGCGCCGCCAGCACCTCGGGCTCGGCCGCGCGGTCCCGCGACCAGCGGGCGAGGGCCTCGGTGAGCGCCTGGTCGGCGGTGCCGTCGTCGTCGGAGAAGCCGGGATTCGGGATGCTCTTGCCGACGAACGCCGGGTTGGAGAAGTCTTTGCGGTCCACCCGCCCGACCCTATGCCACCGCGCCCGAGCGGCCCCATTTCCCCGCACGCGAGGCCTACCCACCGGTAGCGCGGTGTGGCACCCTGCGCCCATGGTGATCCTCGACGCGCCCGCGACCGCGCCCACCCCGGTCTCCGACCGCCTCCGGTACGACCGCGCCACCGCCCACCTGGACGGCCCGGTGGCCGTCGTGGACCTCGCCGCGTTCGACGCGAACGCCGCCGACCTGGTGCGCCGGGCGGGCGGCAAGCCGATCCGGCTGGCCAGCAAGTCGATCCGCTGCCGGGCGCTGCTGGACCGGGCGCTGGCCGTGGACGGCTTCCTCGGGGTGATGAGCTTCACCCTCGACGAGTCGCTCTGGCTGGCCCGCACCGGCGTCCGGGATGTCCTGCTCGCCTACCCGTCCGCCGACCGGTCCGGCTTCGCCGAGCTGACCGCCGACCCGGAGGCCGCCCGCGAGATCACCGTCGTCCTGGACGACCCGGCCCAGCTGGACCTGATCGACGCGGCCCGGACCGGCGACGCCGAGGTGCGGGTCTGCCTGGAGCTGGACACCTCGCTGCACCTGCTCGGCGGCCGGGTCCGGGTCGGCGCCCGCCGCTCGCCGCTGCGCACCCCCGAGGAGCTCGGCGCCTTCGCCGAGCTCGTCCAGCGCCGCCGGGGCTTCCGGGTGGTCGGCCTGATGGCGTACGAGGGGCACGTCGCCGGGGTGGGTGACCGGGTGCCCGGACGGCCGGTGCGCTCGCGGCTGATCCGGCTGATGCAGGCCAAGGCCCGCGCCGAACTGGCCGAGCGGCGCGCGGCGGTGGTCCGGCGGCTGCGGCGGGTGGCCGACCTGGAGTTCGTCAACGGCGGCGGCACCGGCAGCGTGGAGTCCACCGTGGCCGAGCGCGCCGTCACCGAGGTCGCCGCCGGCTCCGGGCTGTTCGTGCCGCGGCTCTTCGACCACTACCGCTCGTTCCGGGGCCGACCGGCCGCGCTGTTCGGCCAGCCGGTGGTGCGCCGCCCCGGCCTCGGCGTGGTGACCGTGCTCGGCGGCGGCTACCCGGCCTCCGGCGCGGCCGGCCCGGACCGCTCGCCGGTGCCGTACCTGCCGGCCGGGCTGCGCTACGACCCGATGGAGGGCGCCGGGGAGGTGCAGACCCCGCTGCTCGGCCCGGCCGCGGACGACCTGCTGATCGGCGACCGGGTCTGGTTCCGGCACGCCAAGGCGGGCGAGCTGTGCGAGCGCTTCGCCGAGCTGCACCTGATCGAGGGCGACCGCGTCGTCCGGACGGTGCCGACCTACCGGGGCGAGGGCAGGACGTTCCTCTGACGCTTCGTCCGGCCTTGCCCTACCGTGGTGCCGACACCTCGGCACGACAAGGGAGCAGCATGGACCCCGAGCTCACGGACATCGCCACGAGGGGCGCGACCGTTCTGGCCGGCCTCATGGTCACCTCGGCCTGGGACCGGGTGAAGCCGCGCGTGGTCGCGCTGTTCGGCCAGAAGGCGGATTCGGTCTCCGAGGAACTGGACGAGACCCGGGCCGAGTTGACGGCGGCCCCGGAGGCCGGCCGCGAGTCCGCCCTGCGGAGCGTCGAGAGCGAGTGGCAGCCGAGGCTGCGCCGCCTGCTGGCCGCCGACCCGGCCCTGGCCGCGGAACTCCGGGAGATCATCGCCGAGTTCACGCCCGCGGAGACCGGCCAGGCGGCCACCGTGTACCACAACGAGATCCGGGACACCACCGTCGAGGGGGCCGTCTTCCAGGTCGGCCAGGTCGGCAACGGCGGCAAGGTCGTCAAGACCGAGACGATCAACGGCGACCTGCACTTCTGATTCGGACCTTTCCGGAGCCTTAACGGGGCCCGATGGAACGGCTAACCGCGACGTTCCGTCGGGCCTTTGCGCTGCTCGTGGGCCTACAGTCCGTCAGCAAGCACAGTGCGCCCGACTATTGCCTTATGGTCCAGACCAATCCTACGCTCTGGCCCGGGGGGCGTGCGCCGGGCCGGCGGCCCCCGAACGGGCAGGCGTGTCCGTTCCCCCACACCCGCCCGGAACGACGGTCAAGGAGCCCCACCCCATGTCCATCAAGCGAAGTGCCCTGTCCGTCGGCGTGATCGGCGCCGCCGTCCTCGCGGTGGCCGGTGCCACCGCCGGCACCGCCAGCGCCCACGGCACGATGACCAACCCCGTGAGCCGGGTCGCCGCCTGCTACGCCGAGGGCCCCGAGCACCCGGTGTCCCAGGTCTGCAAGGACCTCGTCGCCGCGAGCGGCACCCAGCCGCTCTACGACTGGAACGAGGTCAACATCGCCAACGCCGCCGGCAACAGCCAGGCGATCATCCCGGACGGCAAGCTCTGCTCGGCCAACCGCGACAAGTACGCGGCCCTGGACTGGCCGCGCACCGACTGGCCGGCCACCGCGGTGAAGCCCGGTGCCTTCACCTTCCAGTTCCGCACCACCGCGCCGCACGTCGGCACCCAGACGGTCTACATCACCAAGGCGAGCTACGACCCCACCAAGGCGCTGAAGTGGTCGGACCTCGACCCGACCCCGGTGGCCCAGGTGCAGGTCGACCGCAACGCCGTCAACGGCTCCTACAGCTACTCCGGCACCCTGCCGCAGCGCACCGGCCGCCAGGTCCTGTACACGGTGTGGCAGCGCAGCGACAGCCCGGAGGCCTTCTACGCCTGCTCCGACGTCGACTTCGGCGCCAAGACCGCCGCCGTGTCGGCGCTCGCCGCCCAGGCCCCGGCCGCGCCCAGCGACGCCCAGATCGCGGCCGACGCCTCGAAGTCCACCGTCGCCCACCACGGCCACGGCGGGGACCCCGACTCCCCGGCCGGCCAGGTGATCCCGACCGCCTCGGCGGCCGTGGGCGGCACCTCCTCCACCGGCCCGCTGCTGCTCGCCGGTGCCGCCGCGATCAGCGTCGGCTGGGCCGGCATGGTGCTCCGGCGCCGTCGCGTCGAGGCTGTTCGACGCGACGCCTGACGCCGGGCGCGGGACCGGGCCGGCCACTCCCCCGTCCGGCCCGGTTCCCGTGACACGCGCGACGAGAAGGCGGCGGCCCACCCGGAGGTATCCCTCCCGGGTGGGCCGCCGCCGTGTGAGGAGCGCGGGGCTCAGGTGGTGGTGCCGCCGGAGCCGCCCTGACCGGAGCCCGAGCCCGAACCGGGCAGTCCCGGGAGGCTCGGCAGCTTGCCCTTGTAGGCGGTGATGCCCTGGACGACGGTGTCCATCACCGCGACGTCCGGCGACTTGTCGGCGATGTCGAAGCCGAAGTGCACCGAGACCAGCGCCTTGCCGTCGGCGGACGGGAAGACCACGGTCTGCACGTAGCCGCTGTTGCCCTTGGAGACGTCCACCTTCCAGCGGACCAGGTAGCCGTCCTGGCCGTTGACCTTCACGGCCTCGGACTTGAGCTCCTGGTGCCCGGTGACGTCGCCGTACGAGTCCTTCGCGGCCGCCGCGATGTCGTTCTTGGCCGCCGCCTGGGCGTCGGTGCCGCCGCCGTCGATCCGGCCGGTGTTCACCCCGCCGAGGGAGCAGCTGCCCTTGCCGTCCGCGCAGGTGTACGAGCCGATGGTGATCGCGGCGAAGCCCTGGGTGGTGGTGCCGGCCTCCCAGCCGTCCGGGACCGGCAGGGTGAGCCGGTTCACCACGTCGATCGCCTGGTCGGTGCCGGGGCGGGTCTTGCCGCCGCCGCCCTTGCCGTTGCCGCCGCTCCCACCGCCGTTCCCGCCACCGCTGCCGCCGTTCCCGCCACCACTGCCGTCGCCGCCGTCGCCGTTGCCGGGATCGCCGAAGCCCGGGATGCCGCCCCACGGTCCTCCGTAGCCGCCCTGCGGGGCCGGCCGGGCGCTGCGCGGGGCACGGTCCGAGTGGCCGTCCATCGCGAGGTAGGTGATCCCCGAGCCGACACCCAGGCCGAGCAGGGCGGCGACGGTGGTGGCCACCGCCAGCCTGGAGGGCTTGCGCCGGGCCTTGGCCGGCGGCCCGGCCGGCGAGCCGTAGGCGGTGCCGAAGGGCGGCGGCTCCGGGAAGCGGACGGTCGGGCCGCTGTCCAGCACCTCGCCCTCCAGCACCCGGGGCTGCTCGGCCGCTCCCGGCTCCGGGTCCGCGGCGGCGGTCGGCTCGGCCTGCGCGGCACCCGGCGCCGGGGCGTCCGAGGGGGCGGGCCGGGTGTCGGCCGTCCAGCCCCTGCCGTCCCACCACCGCTGCGGCCTCGGGTCGCCGGTGGTGTCCTTCGGGTCCGGGTACCACCCGGCGGGAATCTGCTCGCTCACGACAGAGAATCTAAAGGCAGCCGGATAAACGCGAAATCAGCGCAGCCGGGAATTCCCGGCGTTTTCGATGAGATTCCGGTGAGAACCCGGCACGGCGGCTACAGCGGGGTGACGTACGCCCCGGAGATGCCCCCGTCCACCAGGAACTCGCTCGCCGTGATGAACGAGGAGTCGTCGCTGGCCAGGAAGGCCACCGCGGCGGCGATCTCCTCGGCCCGGGCGAACCGGCCGAGCGGGATGTGCACCAGCCGGCGGGCGGCCCGCTCCGGGTCCGCGGCGAAGAGCTCGCGCAGCAGCGGGGTGTCCACGGGCCCGGGCGAGAGCGCGTTGACCCGGATGCCCTCCCGGGCGAACTGCACGCCCAGCTCCCTGGACATCGCCAGCACCCCGCCCTTGGAGGCGGTGTAGGAGATCTGCGAGGTGGCCGCGCCCATCCGGGCCACGAAGCTGGCGGTGTTGATGATCGAGCCCCGCCCGTGCCGGCGCATGTACGGCAGCGCGGCCTTGCAGCACAGGTACACCGAGGTCAGGTTGACCTCCTGGACCTTGCGCCAGGCGTCCAGACCGGTGGTCAGGATCGAGTCGTCCTCGGGCGGTGAGATGCCCGCGTTGTTGAACGCGACGTCCACGCTGCCGTACGTCTCGTACGCCTCGTCGAACAGCGCCTCGACCATGTACGGGTCGGTGACGTCGGTGTGGGTGAACAGCCCGCCGACCTCCTTGGCGGCGGCCCGCCCGGTCTCCTCGTCGAGGTCGGCGCAGACCACCTTCGCCCCCTCCGCGGCGAGCCGGCGGGCGGCGGCCAGGCCGATGCCGCTGCCCGCGCCGGTCACCACGGCGGTGCGGCCGACCAGCCGGCGGCAGACCACGGCGTCGTTGTCGCTCATCGGGCTCCTACTCCTCGCTGTGGAAGAAGACGTTCTTGGTCTCGGTGAAGTGGCGCAGCGCGTCCGGCCCCAGCTCCCGGCCCACCCCTGACTCGCCGAAGCCGCCGAAGGGCGTCCAGTAGCGCACCGAGGCGTGCGAGTTGACCGACAGGTTGCCCGCCCGCACGCCCCGGGCCAGGCGCAGCGCGCGGCCGACGTCCCGGGTCCAGATCGAGCCGGACAGGCCGTAGCGGGTGGCGTTGGCCAGCCGCAGCGCGTCGGCCTCGTCGGTGAACGGCAGGACGGCGGCGACCGGGCCGAAGATCTCCTCGGTGACCGCCGGGACGTCCGGGTCCTCGGGGGCGATCACCGTCGGCGGGTACCAGTAGCCGGGCCCGTCGGGGACCTTGCCGCGGGCCAGCACCGGCAGGTCGGGGGTGACGTAGGAGGCCACCCGGCGGACCTGGGCGGCCGAGATCAGCGGGCCGAGCCGGCTCTCCGGGTCGGTCGGGTCGCCGGTGCGCAGGGTCTCGACGGCGGGCAGCAGCAGGGCGAGGAAGTCCTCGTACGCCTCCCGCTGGACCAGGACGCGGCTGCGGGCGCAGCAGTCCTGGCCGCTGTTGTCGGCGAAGGACATCGGGTCGGCGGCGCGGGCCAGGTCGGCGTCGGCGAAGACGATGCTGGGGCTCTTGCCGCCGAGTTCCAGGGTGACCCGCTTGGCGCGGGCGGCGCAGCGGGCGGCGACCTCCTTGCCGACCAGGGTCGAGCCGGTGAAGACGATCTTGCGGACGGCCGGGTGGTCCACCAGGGCCCGGCCGGTGGTGGCGCCCGCGCCGGGGACCACCTGGAACAGGCCCTCGGGCAGGCCCGCCGCGAGGGCGAGTTCGGCCAGCCGCAGCGCGGTCAGCGGGGTGGCCTCGGCGGGCTTGAGCAGGACGGCGTTGCCGGCCGCGAGGGCGGGGGCGAAGCCCCAGGCGGCGATCGGCATCGGGAAGTTCCACGGCGCGATCACGCCGACCACGCCGACCGGCTCGTGGAAGGTCACGTCCAGGCCGCCGGGGACGGGGATCTGCCGGCCGGTGAGCCGTTCCACTCCCCCGGCCGCGTACTCCAGCAGGTCGCGGACGTTGCCGGCCTCCCAGCGCGCGTTGGCCAGGAGGTGGCCGGCCTCGCTCACCTCCAGGGCGGCCAGTTCCGGGACGTGCACCTCGACCTGGTCGGCGAACCGGCGCAGCAGCCGGGCCCGGTCGCCGGGGGCGAGCGCGGCCCAGCCGGCCTGGGCGCGTACCGCCCGCCGGACGGCCGCGTCCAGGTGCTCGGGGGTGGTGTCCGGGACGGTGGCGAGCGGCTCGCCGGTGGCGGGGTTGCGGACGGTGCTCACGGGGCCGTCGCCCGCCGTCGACTCGGTCATGCGTCACATCCGTTCGAAGGATCGGTAGCGCTCCCAGTCGGTGACCGCCCCGTCGTAGGCGGCCTGCTCGACCCGGGCCATGTTCAGGTAGTGCTCGACCACGTCGTCGCCGAAGGCCTCCCGGGCCAGTTCGCTGCCCGCCCACAGCTCGGCCGCCTCGCGCAGCGATCCGGGCACCCGGGCGTACTCCTCGACGGCGTAGGCGTTGCCGAGGCAGGGCGCGGGCAGTTCCAGCTTGCGCTGGAGCCCGTGCAGGCCGGCCGCGACCATCCCGGCCACCGCGAGGTAGGGGTTGACGTCGCCGCCCGGCACCCGGTTCTCCATCCGCAGACCGGGCCCGTGGCCGACCACCCGGTAGGCGCAGGTGCGGTTGTCCCGGCCCCAGGCGACGGCGGTCGGGGCGAAGGAGCCGGGGCGGTAGCGCTTGTAGGAGTTGATGTTCGGCGCGTACAGCAGGCTGAACTCGCGCAGGGCGACCAGCTGCCCGGCCAGGAAGTGCCGCATGTTGTCGGTCATCCGGCCGTCCCGGTCGGCGAAGGCGGGCGCTCCGACGGCGTCGCGCAGCGAGAGGTGGATGTGGCAGCTGTTGCCCTCGCGCTCGTCGTACTTGGCCATGAAGGTGAGCGCGCAGCCGAGTTGGGCGGCGATCTCCTTCGCGCCGGTCTTGTACACGCTGTGCTGGTCGCAGGTGGTGAGGGCGTCGGCGTAGCGGAAGGCGATCTCGTGCTGGCCGAGGTTGCACTCGCCCTTGGCGGACTCCACCACCAGTCCGGCCCCGGCCATCTCGGCGCGGATCCGGGACAGCAGCGGCTCGACCCGGGCCGTGCCCAGCATCGAGTAGTCCACGTTGTAGAGGTTGGCCGGGGTCAGGCCGCGGTAACCGCCCTGCCAGGCCTGCTCGTAGGTGTCGCGGAAGACCAGGAACTCCAGCTCGGTGCCGACGTCGGCGGCCAGGCCGTGCTCGGCGAGCCGGGCGAGCTGGCGGCGCAGCAGCTGGCGCGGGGCGGCGTCCACCGGGCGGCCGCCGTGCCGGGCGAGGTCGGCGGTGACCTGGGCGGTGCCGGGCTGCCAGGGGGTCAGCCGCAGGGTGGCGAGGTCGGGCCGCATCGCGAAGTCGCCGTAGCCGGTGGCCCAGGACGAGAAGGCGTAGCCGTCCACGGTGTTCAGGTCGACGTCGACGGCCAGCAGGTAGTCGCAGGCCTCGGCACCGTGCTCGGCGACCTCGTCGAGGAAGAACCGGGCGGCGAAGCGCTTGCCCTGGAGGCGCCCCTGCATGTCGGTGAAGGCGAGCGCGACGGTGTGCACCTCCCCGGCGTCCACCAGGGTGCGCAGCTCGTCCAGGGTCAGCGGCGGCCGGGGCCGCGAGCCCGCGGCGCTCTGTTCGGGCATGACCGAACCCTCCTCCTCGATCACTCTTCGAGATCAAGCGGTCACAGCGAACCGTACGGCCTGCGGCTCGCGGGGCGGAAGAGGGCGGCGGGTGTCGGACGCCCTCGGCGCGCCGACGCGCGTGTCTGACGGTTCATCAGGCGGTTCGGGTGGAGAATGCCCGCCATGGATCGCAGGCCTTTGATCGGCATCAGCACCTATCTGGTGGAAGCGAGTTGGAGCGATTGGCGGGGGCGCCGGGTGGCGCTGCTGCCCGAGCGGTACACCGCGCAGGTCCGGGACTCCGGCGGGATCGCGATCCTGCTTCCGCCCGACGCCCCGGAGCGCGCGCCGGAGGTGCTGGCCCGGCTGGACGGCCTGGTGATCGCGGGCGGACCGGACATCGACCCGGCCTACTACGGGGAGCCGGCCCACCCGGCCGCCGAGCTGGACTCGCCGGAGCGGGACGCCTGGGAGGTCGCGCTGCTGCGGGCGGCGCTGGCGGCGGGGATGCCGCTGCTGGCGGTCTGCCGGGGGATGCAGATCCTGAACGTGGTGTGCGGCGGGACGCTGGTGCAGCACCTGCCGGACGTCCTGGCGGTCGACGTGCACGGCGGCTCGCCCGGGCACTACGGCTCGCACCCGGTGCGACCGGTGCCCGGGACGCTGCTGGGCGGGCTGCTGCCGGAGAGCGAGCTGGAGGTGCCGACCTTCCACCACCAGGCCGTCGACCGGGTGGGGGCGGGCCTGCGGGTGAGCGCCCACGCTCCGGACGGGACGGTGGAGGCGGTGGAGGGGCCGGGGTTCGCACTCGGAGTGCAGTGGCACCCGGAGCAGGGGGACGACCTGCGGCTGATGCGGGCCCTGGTCCGGGCGGCCACCGCCGCGAGTCTCGACGCACTGGCACTGGGATAGCTCAACTGGGCTCAATGGGAGGGGAGTTCGTCGTGCCTGGCGGCTGTGGAGTGCGCCGGCTGCGGCCGCCTGAACGGCAACGACAACGGTCACCAGTACAGCCTTTGGATCTTTGTCGATTCTGCGGTTCACTTCGGGTGCGGGCCGGTCGCATCGAGGCCCCCTTCCCACCCGTGCGCCCAGAGAGGACTTCCATGGCCGGGCACGAGCACTCGCACGATGATCATGCGCATGACCACGAGCACTCGCCGTCGCACTCACACGGTTCCGGCGGACACGGCCACGCGCACGGATCCGGCGGACACGGCGGACACTCGCACGGAGTCGCCGCCAACGCGGACCGCCGCTGGCTGCTCAGTGCCCTCGCCCTGATCGTCGTCTTCATGGCCGGCGAGGTCGTGGTCGGCTTCGCCGCCCAGTCCCTGGCGCTGATCTCGGACGCGGCGCACATGCTCACCGACGCAGCCTCGATCGTGCTCGCCCTGATCGCCATGCGCCTCGCCGCCCGCCCGGCCCGCGGCGGCTACACCTACGGCCTCAAACGCGCCGAGATCCTCTCCGCGCAGGCCAACGGGGTCACCCTGCTGGTGCTGTCGGCGTGGCTGGGCTACGAGGCGATCGCCCGACTGCTCGAACCGCCGGAGGTCACCGGCTCACTGGTGCTGGTCACCGCACTGGTCGGGATCGTCGTCAACCTCGCGGCCACCTGGTGCATGTCCAAGGCCAACCGCAGCTCGCTGAACGTCGAGGGCGCCTTCCAGCACGTACTGACCGACCTGTACGCCTTCATCGCCACCGCCGTCGCCGGCCTGATCGTCCTGACCACCGGCTTCGCCCGGGCCGACTCGATCGCCTCGCTGATCGTCGTCGCGCTGATGCTCAAGGCCGGCATCGCGCTGGTCCGGGACTCCGGGCGGATCTTCCTGGAGGCCGCCCCGGCCGGGATCGACCCGGACGCGGTGGCCGACCGGATGGTCACCGAGCCGCTGGTCGAGGAGATCCACGACCTGCACATCTGGGAGATCACCTCCGGCCAGCCCGCCCTGTCCGCGCACATCCTGGTCACCCCCGGCGGCGACTGCCACGCGGTGCGGCGCTCCCTGGAGCGCCGGCTCTCGACCGAGTACGGCATCACCCACTCCACCCTCCAGGTCGACCACGTCGGCGAGGACGAGGCCGGCGCGCTGCTGCAGATCGCCACCCCGGGCGACTCCGCCGCTTCCGCTTCCGCCGCCGAGCACTGCGCCAACACCCACGGCCCGGTCCACCGCGCCGGACCGCACGAGCACTGAGAACCGGCGGCCCGTCACCCCGATGCGGCATGATCGGAGGCGTGACCGCACCGCGACTGATGCTGCTCGACTCCGCCAGCCTGTACTTCCGGGCCTACTACGGCGTACCGGACACCCTGCGCTCGCCGCAGGGTGAGCCGGTCAACGCCGTCCGCGGCCTGCTGGACTTCATCGCCCGGCTGGTCCACGACCACCGCCCCGACCAGCTGGTCGCGTGCATGGACGCCGACTGGCGCCCCCAGTGGCGGGTGGACCTCGTCCCCTCGTACAAGACCCACCGGGTCGCCGAGGAGGCCCAGGACGGCGAGGAGGAGGTGCCCGACACGCTGGCCCCGCAGGTCCCGGTGATCGAGCAGGTGCTGGACGCCCTCGGCATCGCCCGGGTCGGCTCCCCCGGCTACGAGGCGGACGACGTGATCGGGACCCTCACCGCCCGCGCCACCGGGCCGGTGCAGATCGTCACCGGCGACCGCGACCTCTTCCAGCTGGTGGACGACGCCCGCGGGATCACCGTGCTCTACCCGGTCAAGGGGATGGGCAACCTCCAGGTCACCGACGACGCCCTGCTGCTGGAGAAGTACGGCGTGCGCGGCGCCCGGTACGCCGACATGGCCGCCCTGCGCGGCGACCCGTCGGACGGCCTGCCCGGGGTCAAGGGCATCGGCGAGAAGACGGCGGCCCAGCTGATCAACGAGTACGGCGACCTCGCGGCCATCCGCGCCGCCGCCCTCGACGTCGCCTCCAAGCTCACCCCCGCCCGCCGCCGCAACATCGTCGAGGGCGCCGCCTACCTCGACGTCGCCCCCAAGGTCGTCCGCGTCGCCGACGACGCCCCCCTCCCCGCCTTCGACCCCACCGTCCCCCGCGAGCCCCTCGACCCCATGACCCTGGAACACCTCGCCACCCGCTGGGGCCTCGGCACCTCCCTCGACCGCGTCCTGGAGGCCCTCGCCGCCCGCTGAGCACACACCGAAGGGGCCCGCACGTTCGACACCAACGTGCGGGCCCAACCGGTGGACCTCAATCAGGCGCAACGCCCCGACTCGGTCTGACCGCGATGGCTCGATGCCCGGTCGGCAAGCCCCACTCCACAACATGGAGTTTCGCCTGCTCGACCGCTCCGAGAGTCACGCCCATGACAGCGAGTGGGGTGGCCCCATGACGCTCCAGCCACAGAAGCCGACGGCGTTGCTCTCCCGGTTCCAGGGCAGCCCAGGAATCGAGAGTGACTCCTGACGCCGATATGCCGCGTGCCGCCATCCGAACAGCGATGTTGTGAACGTACGGGAGTTCGGAAGGAGATCTCGCCAACTCCACCAAGCACCAAGCGGTCGCGTACGAAATTGAGCCATGCGCCGCCATCAATCGGCGAGCGCGCCAATGCTGGGCCGGCGCGAGCAGATAGCGCGATCCCAGCCCTATCCTTCTGCACCCTGGCCTCATCCGCCGACATGCTCCTCGCTCGTCGAACTGGACTGCTCAAGCTGCAACTCTCGCTTCCGCTGCTCCTCCTTCAAGCGTTCGACGAATCGAGCAAACATTCGCAGACGATGGCTCTCCGAAGGCGGTTCATTCGGGTCACTCCCGGCATATTCATCGAGCATGAACTGCGAAGCATTGTAATGCTTCTCGATCTCATCAGCAGTTGACTGGAGATTATAGCCTCGCTCCCGGAACTTGAAATATCCGGTCACACCTGCCGAAATTCCAACAAAGCCACTGAGGAATGTGGTTCCGATCCTGAGCACGACACTGTCTCCAGTGTTCATCGCAGTGAGGGATGAGGTCACAATTGACCCGGTGATGATGATCACCTGGAAGAAGTTGTGGACCCTGCGATTCCTGTTGGCACTCTTCCTGTACTGGTCGACGATCTCCAGCGATGCTTCTCGGTAGATCCTCAGCCCGGACGGAGAGTCCAGCGGGAGTCGGGCAGCGGCGGTCTGGCGGTCCTGCAGCGCATTGCGCAGCTCGCCAGACTTGGCGGCGAGCCTCTTGCGGCCATCCTTCAGGAGTCGAAGCATCGCAATCGACAGGGCGACAAAGGTTACAAGCCCCAGGCATCTCGTGAATGCGGTTTTGACTCCCCAAAACCCGGCGAGCACGCTGTAGCCCAACAGGACAGTCAACACGGTCGCACCGACCATGACCAGAAAATAGATCCGCTGGGAGGTTCGGATCTCGCGGAGCACCACCTCCAGCTGGTCAAAGTCCTTGACCTTCCTCCGGTAATCTTCCTGAAGGTACTGCTCTTGCTCCGGCGTCAAGACTTGCCGATACTCGGGTGAATTTTGACCGTCTTCGAAAACTTCCAAACTCATCGCATTGGCCTCCTGCCATCTCAATGTGCATGGCAGAGGCTAGGGCGCGGATCGCTGCCACACAAAGACAGATGCGCGGGCAGTTGACTTTCACGAAGAATGTTTAAATTTCTTTACGATTATCGCTGAAATATTCGACACCAGGAGAATTGGCGACACTTCCCTCGTTCGAGTGGTGTTGCGTGGATTAGGCAGGATCACGGGCTGACCCGCACATGGACAGCGGCCTCGCTCGCACCGAGCGAGGCCGCCACAGCCCCACCGGCAAGGCCCTCCACTCAGGCAGCGGCCCCGTACTCGCGCGTCAACCTCCGGACCTCGGCATCCTTGAAGGCCTGTACCTCCTCCACGATTCCACTCCTCGGCAACTCGGCCACGGGAACACAGAGGTCCATCCGCTGGATGCAGACGCCCACCATGTACTCCCGTTGATCGGTGAGGTACAGCCGGATGCCGTAGTAGCCCTCCTCGCAGTCCGTGTCGTTGTTGAACCGGCACGACGCACAGGTGTCGGGCAGCCGCACGGGCAGCAGCCGCTTGACGTAGACCGCCCGGCCGCCCAGCGCCCGGTACAGGGTGCGCTCGTCGGAGGTGCCGGCGGTGAACGTCCGGAGCACCGGTTCCGCACCGACCCGGGCCAGCACTTCGGAGATCGCCGCCACGGACTCCGGTCCGTGCTGGATGCTGGTGAGCATCCGCACGTCCGCGAACTGGCCGTACGACTCGACCAGGTTGACGACCCGGTCGACGTGGACCATCCCGGGAACGACGATGTTCACGGAGACCTTCACGCCGTTGGAGACGGCGGACCGGACGGTCTGCTCCGCTGCACGGATCTTCGCCTCGGCCAAGCCCGCCGACCTGAAGCGCTCGGACTGAACGGCCTGGAGTTCTGCCGCAGTGGTGCCGAAGACCGAGACGTTGACCCGGTTGAGGCCGGCTGCCGAACACTCCGGCATGACCTGCCGGCCGCGCTCCCCGTTGCTGGTCATCCCGACGTTCAAGCCCATGCCGGTGAGTGCCCCGACCAGTGCGGGAACCTCCGTGTGGAGAGTGGGTTCCCCACCGGTGAGGTGAACCTCGTCGGCGTCGAAAGCCCTCGCCACGGTTCGTACGGCCCGCCGGAAAGCCATGTCCGGGGCCATCCTGGCGGAGAGGAAACCGACCCCGTTCGTCTCCTGTCACTCGAACGTGAGCCGGGGAATCGACTCGATGTCGATCCCGTACCGGCGGTAGACCTTGATCGTGTTCTCGCTCGTCAGCTCCTGCAGAGGAAGCTTGAGTGCGAGAGCGGTCGTGTGGACGTGTTCGGCGCTGTTGCCCTCGATCTCCAGGTACGGGGGGATCAACGGCCACTCATCGATCTCGACGGACGCGCCGCCCAGCGTCCAGGAGGACCGGCGGTTCTCCTGGTACGCCTTCGGCTGGTAGCCGAGCTTGCCGAGAAGCGTGTTCGCGGCGTCGAAGTCACCGACGGTCGTCTCCGTCTCGGTCACGCCGTCGATCGCGTCGGAGTGGATCTCCTTGACGCACAACGTGACGTCGGTGCCGGTGTCACGCAGCCGTACCCACGCACCGGGCCGACCGGGGATGTCGTAGACGTACCGGCGCTGAGCCCGGTCGCCCACGTGCTCCGCCCCGGCCCGGATCAGGAGCGCGCGCACCTTCTCCGGCTCGACGTTGAGAATTTTCGCTTCGAACTCAGTAACGGTCATGGCGAGTTGCCCTTCTCGATGTGATGCGGAACGTGCGAGTGCACGATGTTCGGGCCGTCATCACGGCCCCAGTTCCACGGGGAGGGGTGCGCACCACGCAAATACGCGAGGCGATGGACGGCCTGCCGACGGGCGCCGTCGTCGAGCCGGGAGCGGCGGACCGTGTCCATCACCGTGGCGAGGACGACGATGTCGCGTACGACCTGGTAGCCGGACCAAGCGCCGATGCAGGGGTGGCCGGGGGCCTGATTCTCCCACTCGTAGGAGAGGTAGGTGTCGGCAAAGGTCCGGTGGTCCTCGCGGGCGCCCGTGAGCAGTTCGCTGCGCCAGCGGGCGGCGACCAGGTCCCACTCGCGGTGGCCGCGCCGCAGTGGGCGGCGCAGCAGGAGCCCGACACGGACTCCGTCGTCGTGGACGGGGACCATGCCGAGGGCGCCAAGGACGACGGCGTCCGGCGTCGGCCAGTCCAGGTAGTCCCACTCCTCACGCAGTCGGGCCGCGCGCTCGCGCAGGAACCGGCGGGCGGGATCGTCCAGCGGAGCGTCGTCCAAGCCGTCCAGCAGCCCGGCGAACGGGTCGTGTTCCCGCAGCCACGGGGCCGTCCTGGGGTCGATTCGGTGCGTGAGGGCGGTCACCCACGCGGACAGCGACGTGTCAGTGCTCGGCTTCCCGAGGTCGCGCCAGAAGGTCACGGCGCGGCCGTCGGCAGTCGCGCGAGCCTCGGTGTAGTAGGGCGAGGTGACGGCGACCCGGTGCTGTCGGAGGAACTGGGCGCCCTTGATGAGCGCCCAGGCCTCATCCAGGTCCGGGTGGACGATGGCGAGTGCGCACGAGCGCGAGCCCAGCGACCACAGGTGGTTCGGGCTCTCACTGACCAGCTCGGCCTTCGCCGGGTCGTCGCCGGTGACCACGCAGGCCTGCGTCAGCGCCTCGTAGGAGGCCGCGATGTCCAGTCTGCGGGCCGGAGTGGAGGTCTTGAGCAGTGTTCTGGTGCGCGGTCCGACGCTCACGGCGCAGTCCTCGGGTACGGAGTGGACGGGTGGACAGAGGGAGGGGATCGGCCCGGCCTCTGGAGACGTCGACTCGTGGCCGTCGTCAAGGTGGTGGTGCGTTGCCTGGGCCGTTGCGCCGGGCAGTTCAGCCTTGGGACATTCCCGAGTACGTGCCCGGAGCCGGCCTTCAGGCAACGCTCACGGGTCGCGCGACGGCCTTCGACTGCGCTTCCGCCTCAGCGACGGTGGCCTGGTCGAAGGTCTCCGGTTCCAGGTCGAGTTCGAACCAGACGGACCAACCGGTGGGCTGTCCCTGAAGGTCGAGCCGCTGGTGCCAGCCGATGTCGTCCGCGTAGCCGTCGGCGACCACCAGTCCGCGGCCGCTGGTCGCGTCGAGGTCATCGATGCTGCTGTTCATCGCCGGTTCGACCACGTTCGGGTCCGTCACGGTGATCCGCAGCCGGTCGCGCTCCCTGTCGACACCGATTTCGATCGACAACTCGGCCTCTTTTCGGGGCCCTTGACCGGTGGAGTGCTTGATCGCGTTGTCGATGAACTCCGACGAGCACACACGAAGCGCGTACGCCCGGGATTCGTCGAGGACTACGCCGACTCTCACGACCTCCTCGGACAGCAGGTGGCGAATCGTGCCGAGGGACGCGGTCGTGACTGTGGTGCTGAACTCCAGGACGCGATTCATGGCTGTTCCTCCGGGATGGACGTGGGGAGGCGATCCCGGGCCGGTGGCGGGAGTGGCGAGTGATGGTCATCGCGTTCTCGCTGAGACTCTTTGCGTCAGGGGCCGGGAGGAAGAAAGAAATCCCGCAGACCGCGGTTTCTAGGTCCGAGTGACCAGGACGCGTATGCCGATGTCCTCAAGGTGCTTGCGTCGTCTGTCGGCGGCATCCTGGTCGCCGAGGTGCGCGATCGTGGGCAGCACGACGGCGTACACGTGCTGCGCCAGTGCGATCCCGATGCTCGTATGCGATTCGAGGCACTGGTGGCGCAACAAGTCGGCACTCCGGTACTCGCGGAGATCCAGGCCGGGCCGCGGGCATGGGAGTACGAGTCGTGGACGGAGGACATCGAACGGGCGGTGCTGGCGGCGTCCCGGCAGGAATTCGCCTTGGCGGGAGTCCTGTTGGAACGTTGGCAGTCACGCTGGCCGGCAGCCGAACTCGACGACCGCGGCCTCTACCTGCTGGCCCGTTCGACGGCCCTGGTCGGCGACCTCCGTCGTGATCAGGGTGCACTGATCGGCCCGCTGTCGGCCTCGGCCTCGTACACCAAGGCCCGATTGTTGTACACCCAGCTCGACATCCCCCGGCGGACGGCCCAGTTGGACCTGGCATTGGCCGTGGTGACGGAGATGTCCGGGCAGCTCTCGGCTGCGGCGGGCCGGTACTCGGACCTTTCCGGTGACTTCCGCCTCAGCGTACGGGATCGAACCCGGGCGGCTCTGTGGGTGGGAACCTCGCTCGACAAGCAGGGCGAGCACGAACAGGCCATCGGCATCACCGAGTCGGCGATCCGGGTGTTCGAGAACCTGGATGAGATGGAGGACTGGGCGACAGGCAACCAGAAGCTTGCGCTCGCGTACCGAGGTGCGGGGAATCTCGGAGAGGCAGTCCGGTTGATCGAGGTGGCGAGGACGAACACGAGCGGTTCGACGCCCATGCAAGACGTGCGGCTGACCACCGCGCACGGGCACATCCTGCTGACCGACCGCGCGACTGCCGGAGAGGGGCTCGCCCTGCTGGACAGGGCCGAGGTGATGGCGGACAAGTACGGTATGACCCACCAGCGAAGGAGCATCCGAGGCATCCGGTCCGGATTCCAGCAGGCACGGTGCCTTCAGTGAGCGGGAGAAGAACGTGGCGGACACGCAGCAGCGCGAGATCACCGACCGACAGTGGGCGGACGCCACGCTGATCTGGGAATACCACCAGGTGGGGCACGAGCGGCGGCCGTGCGATGTGGCGATCGGTCTGGGCTGCCACGATCTCGGAGTGGCGGCCGAGGCGGCAGCCCTGTACCTGGACGGCCTGGTAGGGAAGATCGTGTTCACGGGCGGGCCGAACCCGTCCCGGCCGGAGCTCTTCCCCCGGGGTGAGGCCGTGCACTTCACCGAACACGCCATCGCCCTCGGAGTGCCCGAGCGTGCGATCCACCAGGAACCCCGCGCCCGCAACACCGGGCAGAACATCCAGTACTCCCGTGAGGTCCTGGAGGCCGCCGGCGTCGAGGCACGGTCGGTGCTGCTCGTGAGCACGCCCTACATGGAGCGCCGGGCGTACGCGACGGCCCGCCAGGTGTGGCCGGAGGCGGAGGTGGTGTGCACCTCCACCCCGATGAACCTGAACGACTACGTGAAAAGCATCGGCGACGAAAGACTCGTGATCGACAGTCTCGTGGGCGACCTCCAGCGGGTGATCGAGTATCCGAGGCTCGGGTTCGCCGTCGCCCAGGATGTTCCGGAGACGGTTCATGATGCGTACCAGCGGCTTCTCGCCGACGGATTCGACAGCAAGGTCATCGGCTGACGCGGCACCGCCCTCCGGGCTGGTGTGCGCCGTCCACCAACCCAACTTCCTCCCCCGCCTCTCCACCGTGGCGAAACTCGCCGCCGCGGACGTCTGGGTGGTCCTCGACGACGTCCAGTTCAGCCGCCGTGACTACCAGCACCGGGCCCGGGTGGCGCCGGTCGACGGTAGCCGCCCGACCCGGTGGCTGTCCGTTCCCACGCACCTTCCGTCCGGAAGGGCAACCCTGATCCGCGACGCCCGCCTCGTCGAAATCCCGCGCAGCGTCCGCCGGGTGGAACACGTCCTTCGCCAGCACTACGGGGTCAGCCCCTACTGGCCTCTGTTGGCGACGGACCTACCAGGGCTCCTGACACTCTTCAGGAGTACCGACCGGATGGCGGAGATCGCCGAAGCGTCCACCCTGCTACTGCTCCGTTTCCTCGGTTGGTCAGGAACGGTGGTCCGCAGCAGCGCCCTGTCCGCAGGCTCCGGGCGGACGCAGCGCCTCGTGGACCTGTGTCTGGCGGTCGGCGCGGATACGTACCTGTGCGGCACGGGCGGCAGCAGGTACATCGAGCCGGACCCGTTCACGGCTGAACGGGTCGAACTGCGGCAGTTCGGCGTACCGACCACGGGAGTGTGGGCCGGCGCCCGGCAGGTCAGTGCGCTGCACAGCCTGATGGTGCATGGGCCCGAGGTCGTGAAGGCGGTCCTCGAAGTGGGATGAGCGGTGCTTGGCGTCCTCGCTCGGTCGGGGCGAGGACGCCAAGGTTCAGCGCAGCGGTCGATTTTCGTTGCCGCTTCGGCC
>NZ_JBHUAF010000008.1:19402-63857 GCF_042789895.1 Kitasatospora sp. NPDC056783 | reverse complement strand
GGGGACGGGCCGGGCCCGGTCGCGTTCCACCGCCCCGCGGAACCCTCCACCCGACCCCTGTGAGCGCGTGCACCATATCCGCGCTTGCACTTATCGCGCGTCTGCAACTATTGTTTAAGCACGCAAGGCGCTAGCTCAAGCAATCACAGAAGGGTTCGGGCCCATGCCTCTCGCTCTCATCGCCCTGGCCATCGGCGCATTCGGGATCGGGACCACCGAGTTCGTGATCATGGGACTCCTGCCCCAGATCGCCGGCGACTACGGCGTCTCCATCCCCAACGCGGGCCTGCTGGTCACCGGCTACGCCCTCGGCGTGGTCATCGGCGCCCCGCTGATGACCGTCCTCGGCACCAAGATCAGCCGCAAGACCATGCTCATGCTGCTGATGGGCCTGTTCGTCGCCGGGAACCTGCTCTCCGCGTTCGCCCCGTCCTTCCCCGTGATGCTGGCCGGGCGCATCGTGACCTCGCTGGCCCACGGCGCCTTCTTCGGCATCGGCTCCGTCGTCGCCGCCGACCTCGTCGCCCCGCAGAAGAAGGCCGGCGCCATCGCCACCATGTTCACCGGGCTGACCATCGCCAACATCGTCGGCGTCCCCCTGGGCACCTTCATCGGCCAGGCCGTCGGCTGGCGCACCACCTTCGCCGGCGTCGCCGTGCTCGGCGTGATCGGACTGCTCGGCATCGCCAAGCTCGTCCCCGCCATGCCCCGCCCCGAAGGCGCCCACCTGCGCCGCGAGCTCACCGCCTTCCGCAACCCCCAGGTCCTGCTCGCGATGGCGATGACCGTCCTCGGCTTCGGCGGCGTCTTCGCCGCGATCACCTACATCGCCCCGATGATGACCAACGTCGCCGGCTACGCCGAAGGCTCCGTCACCTGGCTGCTGGTCCTGTTCGGCGTCGGCATGTTCCTCGGCAACCTGCTGGGCGGGCGCTACGCCGACCGCAAGCTGATGCCGATGCTCTACACCACCCTCGGCGGCCTCGCCGTGGTGCTGGCCCTGTTCACCCTCACCGCCCACAACAAGGTCCTCGCCGCCATCAGCGTCATGCTGGTCGGAGCCCTCGGCTTCGCCACCGTCCCCCCGCTGCAGAAGCGGGTCCTGGACCACGCCCACGGCGCCCCGACCCTGGCCTCCGCCGTCAACATCGGCGCCTTCAACCTCGGCAACGCGCTCGCCGCCTGGCTCGGCGGCATGGTGATCGCGGCCGGCCTCGGCTACACCGCCCCGAACTGGGTCGGCGCCGTCCTCGCCGCCGCCGCCCTGCTGCTGGCCTTCTGGTCCGCCGCCCTGGAGCGCCGCGACCACACCCGTGAGGCCCTCACCGCCAGCGCGGCTCCCCGCCACGCCGCCCTGCGCCACTGACCATCGATCTGACCGGAACCCACCCCACCACCGGGAGAAGCACCACCATGAGCACCACCACCGTCGCCCCGCTCACGATCACCGACGCCGAGCGCCTGGTCGACGCCGCCCGCACCGCCGCCGAGGCCGCCGGTGTGACGGTCAGCGTCACCGTCCTGGACGCGGGCGGCCACCTGCTCGCCTTCCGCCGCGACGACCGCGCCGTGCTGATCTCCGGCGAGACCAGCACCCGCAAGGCCTACACCGCCCTCCAGCTGAACGCCCCGACCGCCGACCTGGTCGACCTGGTCAAGCCCGACGGCCCGTTCCACACCCTGCCCACCGCGCTGGACCGCCCGCTGCTGTTCATCGCCGGCGGCATCCCGGTCCACCGCGACGGCCGCCTCGTCGGCGCCATCGGCGTCGGCGGCGGCGCCCCCGAGCAGGACCACTCCTTCGCCACCGCCGCGCTGACGGAACTCGCCCGGTGACCCGCACCCCCCAGGAGGTCTTCGCCGACCACGGGCGGCGCCTGGGCACCGGGGACCTCGACCACATCGCCGGGAACTACACCGAGGACACCGTCCTCATCACCCCCAGGGGCGCGTTCCACGGCCACGACGGGGTCCGGCAGGTCATCGGCCGCCTCCTGGCCGACCTGGCCGACGCCGACTGGCAGCTCACCCCCGGCTTCGCCGGGGACGTGCTGCTCCTGCGCTGGAACGCCGCCACCACCGAGCACGAGGTCACCGACGGAGTCGACACCTTCGTCTTCCGCGACGGCCTCATCAGCGCCCAGACCGTCCACTACACCCTCAACCACCGCACCGCCTGAAGGAGCAAGACCATGACCACCCCCAGCGTCCCCACCGTGAAGCTGAACAACGGCGTCGAGATCCCCCAGCTCGGCTTCGGCGTCTTCCAGGTCCCCGACGACCAGACCACCGCCGCCGTCTCCTCCGCCCTGGAGGCCGGCTACCGCAGCATCGACACCGCCGCCATCTACGGCAACGAGACCGGCGTCGGCCGCGCCCTGGCCGCCTCCGACGTGGCCCGCGAGGACCTGTTCGTCACCACCAAGCTGTGGAACGCCGACCAGGGCTACGACGCCACCCTGCGCGCCTTCGACGACAGCCTCGCCAAGCTCGGCCTGGACTACGTCGACCTCTACCTCATCCACTGGCCCACCCCGGCCCGTGACCTCTACCTGGACTCCTGGCGCGCCCTGGAGCACCTCGCCGCCGAGGGCCGCATCCGCGCCGCCGGTGTCTCCAACTTCCAGCCCGCCCACCTCCAGCGCCTGCTGGACAACAGCTCGCTGGTGCCCGCCGTCAACCAGGTCGAGCTGCACCCCGGCCTCCAGCAGACCGAGCTGCGCGCCTTCCACGCCAAGCACGGCATCGCCACCGAGGCCTGGAGCCCGCTCGCCCAGGGCGCCGTCCTCGGCGACCCGGCGATCACCGCGATCGCCGAGCGCACCGGCAAGTCCCCGGCCCAGGTCGTGCTGCGCTGGCACCTGCAGCTCGGCAACATCGTCATCCCCAAGTCGGTCACCCCGGCCCGCATCCGCCAGAACCTCGACGTCTTCGGCTTCGAGCTGACCGAGCAGGACATGGCCGCGATCGCCGCCGGCGACCGCGACCTGCGCACCGGCCCGAACCCGGACGAGTTCAACGCGAGCTGACCCACCGCCCCACCACTCCCGTCCCGGGCGGTCCGCACCGCCGCCCGGGACGGGCTTTTTCGTAAGGACCCCCGCCATGGCACTGCCCCACCCCGCACTCGCCCGACTGGCCCCCGCCGACGGCCGGCTGACCATCGGCCTGGAACTGCCCCTGGACAACGACTGGGGCCAGGACCGCGGCCGGGCCGACCGCGCGGCCGGCCGGCCCTTCGGCGTCCCCGACCTCACCGAGCACGCCCGCCTCGCCAAGCTCGCCGACCGCCTCGGCTTCGCCGCCCTGTGGGTGCGCGACGTCCCGCTCTACGACCCCCTCCAGTTCGGCGACGCCGGCAGCGTCTTCGAGACCTTCACCCACCTCGGCCACCTCGCCGCCCTCACCGAGGACGCCGTCCTCGCCACCGGCGCGATCGTCCTGCCGCTGCGCGAGCCGCTGCTGGTCGCCAAGGCCGCCGCCACCGTCGACGCCCTCTCCGGCGGACGCCTGCTGCTCGGCCTGGCCAGCGGCGACCGCCCCGTGGAGTACCCGCTGTTCGACCGCGACTTCCAGGGCCGCGGCGAGGCCTTCCGCACCGGCGTGGAGACCCTGCGCGCCGCCTGGCGCCCCGGCCCGCTGGAACTGCCCGCCGCCGGCCTCGGCGCCGACCGGCAACTGGAGGTCCTACCCAAGCCCGTCCACCCCGCCGGCATCCCGATCGCCGTCGCCGGCGGCGCCCAGCAGAGCCCCGAGTGGGTCGCCGAGCACGCCGACGCCTCCCTCAACTACCCGCGCGACCTCGGCGCGCTGCGGCTGCGGATGCGCCAGTGGCGCGACCTCGCCGGCGACAAGCCGTACCTGACCCCGATGGTGCTCACCCTCGACGAGGACCCGGCCGCCGCGCCCCGCCCCATCCGGCTCGGCCTGCACACCGGGCGCACCGCGCTGATCGAGCACCTGGAGCTGATGAACGCCCTCGGCGTCGCCCACGTCTCCTTCAACCTGCGGCCCAACGACCGGCCCGTCGACGAGCTGCTCCAGGAGCTCGCCGAGGAGGTCCTGCCGCGCTTCGCCGCCCCCGCCGGCACCGCCGTCGGGCGGCAGCGGGGTTAGGCCGGGCGCGCGGGAACCCCGCGCCGGTCGGCGCACCGCCGCGCAGCGGCGCCGAGCGCGCGCACGCCGAAGGCCCGCCCGGGCGCGGGGGCTCGGGCGGGCCGGGGTGAGGGGCGGGGGTCAGTCGGTGACGGGGCGGGTGTCGAGGCGGATGTGGTCCAGGGCCCAGAACCAGTTGTTGCCGGCGTCGTACATGCGGAACCTGAGGGTCACGCCGCGGGCGCCGGCCGGGACGGCGATGGCGCGGGTGATCCGGGCGTTCTGGACGTCCTTGCCGGCGTTGTCGTTGCCCGTCGGGTCGGAGCTGTAGGTGAGCAGGCGGGTCTCGGTGCCGTTGTCGAAGACGGCGGTGACGGTGGCCTTCTGCGGGGCTTCCTGGCGGTAGTGGGAGTCGAAGGCGAGGTGGAGGGTGTCGGTGCCGGCCGGGATGGTGACGGCGGGTGAGACCAGGGTGGAGTCGAAGACGCCCTTTCGGGAGGGGGAGCCGGTGTCGTCCCAGTCGTCGGGGTCGGCGACGGCGACGACGCCGAGGGCGCGGGTGAAGTTGCCGCGGTCCTGGGCGCCGAGGGTGGCCCACTCGCGCTTGGTGTGGAAGGTCCAGCCCTGGAGGCGCACGGTGCCCTGGGGCATGCCGGGGGCGTTGACGACCGTCCAACCCTGGGGGGCCTGGGCGGTCCAGCCGAGCAGGCCGGACTCCGGCTTGAGGGCGCCGGCCAGGGACTCGAAGTCCTGGTCGAGGAGGTGGCCGGTCATCACCGGGGCGGTGCGGGCGGCGAGTTCGCCGTCGGCGAGGGCCTGGCGGCCGTCGGCCTGGGCGCGGGCGGTGACCAGCAGGCGGTGGGTGGGGACGGCGGGCAGCCGGGCGGGCGGGGTGACCTGCCAGACGGCGGTGGCGCGGGCGCCGGCGGCGAGCTTGTCGGGCGCGGGGGTGACGGCGGTGGCACTCCAGCCGGGCGGCAGCAGCGGCTGGGTCTCCAGGCGGGTGAGGGCGGTGGTGGCGGTCAGGGTGGCGGTGACGGTGGCGGGGCGGCCGGGCAGCAGCACGGCCTCGTCGATGGTGGTGGAGGCGGCGCCGAGGGAGAGTTCGACGGTGAGCGGGTCGGCCAGGCCGAGGGCCGGGTCGGTGACGGTGCGCTCGTCCCAGGGGAAGCGTCCGGCGATGCGGCGGCGGAAGCCGAGGTCGCCCTGGACGGTGACGGCGACGTCGTACCAGCCCTCGGGGCCGACCTTGAGGTTGACGGTGCGGTCGTCGCCGGCCGCGACGCGCACCTCGCGCAGGCCGTCGCCGTAGGCGAGGTCGCCGACCAGGAAGGTCCGGGCGGTGCGGGTGCGGTTGATGACGTCGACCTCCAGCACCTTGCCGTTGCCTTCCTCGGAGAGGGAGACCTCGTAGCCGGCGGCGGTGTCGCCGCGCAGGTGCCACAGGGCGCCGTCGGGGCCGTGGACGCGCAGGTCGTAGCCGGCCGGGCCGACCTTCCAGACGTCGGACAGGCGGGACTTGGCGGCGACGGTGTAGTGCTTGGGGGCTTCGCCGGAGGCGGGGTAGACGGCGAAGACGGCGCCCTGGCGGCCCTGGTTGACGAAGTCGAGGGTGAGTTCGTCGCCCTTGAGGCGGGGCTTGACGAGCAGGTTGTAGGGGGCGGGGCGGGCGGTGCGGGTGCCGCGCTGCTGCTGGGGGAAGGTCTGCGGGCTGGGGACGGTGGGGGCGGGGAGCTTGCCGGTGTCGGTGACCTTCTGGCGGTTGCCGCTGGTGTCGGGCAGCTGGGGCCAGGCGGGGTTGCGGCCGGAGAAGTCGAAGACGCCTGTGAGGTCGCCGCAGACGGCGCGCCGCCAGGGGCTGATGTTGGGTTCCTGGACGCCGAAGCGCTGTTCCAGGAAGCGCAGGACGGAGGTGTGGTCGTAGACGGTGGAGTCGACGACGCCGCCGCGCGTCCACGGGGAGACGACGACCATCGGCACCCGCACGCCCAGGCCCATCGGGTAGGGGCCGGAGACGAGGCTCTCGCCGGCGGGCAGGGTGTCGGACCAGGTGAGGGTGCCGTCGGCGGCCTTGACCCGGTACCTGCCGTCCTGGTCGACGACGCGGTGGTAGGTGGCGGAGCCCTTGGCGACGCGGACGACGACCTCGCCGTCCACGGACACGCTGGACTTGCCGCGGCCGGCGGCCAGCGGCGGGACGGGCGGCAGCTGGTGGTCGAAGAAGCCGCCGTGCTCGTCGTAGTTGAGGATGAAGACGGTCTTCTGGAACACCTCGGGCTTGGCGGCGAGCGCGGACAGCAGCCGGGCGGTGAGGTGCTCGCCGTTCGGCGGGGCGTAGTTGGCGTGCTCGGACAGGGCCGCGGGGGCGACGATCCAGGAGACCTGCGGGAGGCGGTCGGCCTGGACGTCGGCGGTGAAGGCCTCGACGAGG
Organism: Kitasatospora sp. NPDC056783; assembly: GCF_042789895.1. Classification (NCBI taxonomy): domain Bacteria; kingdom Bacillati; phylum Actinomycetota; class Actinomycetes; order Kitasatosporales; family Streptomycetaceae; genus Kitasatospora; species Kitasatospora sp. NPDC056783. Next base: position 57,331 of record NZ_JBHUAF010000008.1, on the reverse strand, counting down.
GCGTCGCCCATGGCGAAGGGGTCGTTCTTCTTGGCCGGGTCGCCGACGGCCCGCATGCCGCGCTCGTACAGCGGCTCGCCGGGCTTGGCCTTGACGAAGGGGGCGAACCAGGCGAGGGCGTTGTCGTCGAAGTTGTCCAGGGCCTGGTAGGTCTTCCAGCTGACGCCGGCCTTCTCCAGGCGCTCGGCGTAGGTGGTCCACTCGTAGCCGCCGGGGATCTCGGTGTTGTCGGTCACCGGGACGTCCCGGACGGTGCCGCCGCTGGTGCCGGTCATCGCGTGGTCGCGGTTGGTGTTGGTGTTGCACTGCGTCGAGGAGTAGTAGGCGTCGCAGACCGTGAACACCGAGGCGAGGGCGTGGTAGAAGGGCATGTCGGCGGACTCGTAGTAGCCCTGGCCGAGCCAGCCGGAGGAGCGGCGGGTGACGGAGCCGTCGGCGCGGCCCTCGTTCCAGGCGCTCATGGAGTCGCCGTAGCCGAAGGAGGGCGCGCCCTGCTGGTAGGCGCTGGTGTGGGCTGCGTTCATCGCGAAGGGCAGCAGGTAGCCCTCCTTGCGGCCGGGGTCGGGCTGGTGGAACACCGAGCGGCCGTCGACGCCGCGCACGGCGGTGCGGTCGCCGAAGCCGCGCACGCCCGCCAGGGTGCCGAAGTAGTGGTCGAAGGCGCGGTTCTCCTGCATGAACACCACGACGTGCTGGATGTCCGCCAGCTTGCCGGGCCGGGCCGGCGCGGCGAGTGCCTGCCGGACGCTGATCGGGAGGGCGGACAGCACCGCGGCCGCCGCCGCGCCGCCGAGGACGCTGCGGCGCGACAGTTCGGGCTTCGGACTCATGGGGGTGGGGCTCCTTGTGGACGGACCGCGGTCTTCGGTTCGGGGGCCGGGCCGCGCGGTTCGGACCGGACCCGTTATGTGTACGTGACCGAGGTGGACGCAGCCGTGGTGTCCGATGACGGGCCGATGACCGGCAAGAAGCGCCGAGCTGTACAGACAACTTGACGGTATTTGATCAAGGTGCGGGCGATCGCCGGAACGCCCTGCCCGTCAGGAGGCCGGGCCGGGGCCGCAGGTGGGAGCCGCGGGTGAGGGACCGGGACCGGGCGACGGGTCCGGGTGCGGGCCGCCGGACGGGCCGGGGCGCTCCCCCGGCCCGCGGCCGCCGCCGTCGTCAGGCGCGGTGGTGGAGCCTGCGGGCGGCGGTGCGGATGGCGAGGGTGTACGGGGTGTCGAGGGCGCGGGTGGGGGCGTCGAGGTCGTGGAAGGGCACCAGGGACCTGTGGGTGTCGTCGGTGGTCTGGGTCCAGGCCGTCCAGGCGTTGTGGACGTCCTCGTCGGTGACCTGCTCGCCCTTGGCCTGGAGCAGCACCGCGTAGATGCGGAACAGGTCGTCGGAGCCCGCGGGGGGTCTCGCCTCGTCGGGCAGGCAGGCGCGGATCAGGTCGGCGATGGGATCGAGGTGGCTCATACGGCCAGTGTGCCGGTGACGAGGGTGCCGGTGAGCAGGATCAGGTGGGCCGCGGCGAAGATGACCGGCACGGCCCGTTCGCTGGTGCCGAGTTCGGTGTAGTGCCGGTGGTGGCGGCCGGGCGTCGATCCGTTCCTGAGGATGTCCCACTCCTCGGCGAAGATCTGCGCCGGCAGCCTCTTCTCCAGGTTGTTGATGACCTGGAACTTGGCGCCGTTGAGGTCCCGGTAGCTGCGCAGCTGCATCCACCAGGCGCCGGAGAGGGTGATGCCGGCCAGGGCCACGGCCGCCGGCACCCACCAGGGGGATTCGGAGAGCTTGGGGATGCCGAAGCCGATCAGGGTGACCAGCGCGGTCTGCACGGACAGGAAGAAGGTGTTGGCGCTGCCCCGGCGCTCGGAGATCCGGTCGGCCATCTCCACGGCGAGCAGGTACAGCTCCATCAGTTCGGAGCGACGGCTCGGCTCCGGCGGCGTGGTCATCGCGCGCTCCCTCGGCAGACGGTGGGCCGGCTCCCCCGGTGTCTGCATCCTTCCCGCCCGCCGGCCCCGCCAGTGCTGCGCCCGCGCTGGGGTGTGCGGGGCCGATCCGGCTGGTGGGGGCGGTGGTCGCAGTGGTCGCGGGAGGGGCGGGCGGGGCTCGGTACGGGGGCTCAGTACGGGGGCTCAGTACGGGGGCGCGGTCCGGTGGCGGTCCGTCGGGGCGGTGGCGGCGGACAGGGCGCGCAGAGCCGCGCCGGCCTGGGCCTCGCCCTCCCCGTACTGGTGGGCGCGGGCGGTGCGGACGGCGGCGGCGAGCTGGAGCTCCGCCTCCTGGGGGCGGCCCAGGGCGGCCAGGGCCCGGCCGTAGAGGGTCTGGAGGACGACCCGGCGGGTGACGGGGAAGGGCGGGTCGGCGACGGCCAGGCCGCGGGCGGCGTGGTGGGCGGCCTCCTCGGGGGCGTCGGTGGCCAGGCACTCGGCGGCCAGGTGCTGGCGGGCGAGGGCGACGAGGTCGGCGCGGGCGGCCCGTTCGGCCAGGGCCAGGGCCTGGGTCAGCAGGACGCGGACCCGGGTGCGGTCGTCGTGGCCGCCGTGGCGGGCGAGGGCGACGGCGAGGTTGACCAGGGCGACGGCCTGGGCGGCGGTGTCGCCGGCCCGGGCGGCGAGGTCGGGGGCGCGTTCCAGGTGGACGAGGGCCTGGTCGGGGCGGCCGTCCTCCAGCAGGACCCAGCCCAGCAGGGCGCGGGCGCGGGACTGGGCGCCGGGGTCGCGGTCGGCTTCGGCGGCGGCCAGGCCGTGTTCGAGCAGCGGGGCCCAGCCGTCGCCGATCTGCCAGACGATCAGCGGCCACTGGAGCAGCACCAGGCGCCAGGCGCGGTCGTGGAGCCCGGCGGCGACGGCCGCCTCGACGGCGCCGCGCAGGGTGTCGCGTTCGGCGGCGTACCAGGCGAGGGCGCTCGCCCGGTCGGGGAAGGGGCGGACCTCGGCGGGGCGACGGGTGCCGGGCGGCAGGGCGCAGCAGGGTTCGCTGCCGGGTTCGGCGGCGGCGCAGGCGGTGAGGAGGGTGTTGAGGAGGTGGTCGAGGAGGCGGGGCAGGACGTCGGGGTCGGTGTCGCCGGGCAGGCTGCGGGCGTAGAGGCGGACGAGGTCGTGGAGGGTGTAGGCGTCGCGGCCGATCCGGACGATCAGGTGGGCGGTGGCCAGTTGGGCCAGGGCGTCGGCGGCTTCCTCGGGGCGGCAGCCGGCGAGGGCGGCGGCGGTGCGGTTGTCGAGGGTGGTGCCGGTGTGGGTGCCGAGGCGGTGGAGGGTGCGGCGGGCGGGTTCGCTGAGGTGTTGGACGGTCAGGGCGAGGGCGGCGGCGACGCTGGTGTCCTCGACGTCGAGGAGGTCCAGGCGGTCCTGTTCGTCGGCGAGTTCGTCGGCGAGGGCGGCCAGGGTGCGGGCGGGGCCGGTGGCGAGGCGGGCGGCGGCCAGGCGCAGGGCGAGGGGCAGGCCGTCGCACAGGCGGGCGAGGCGGGCGGCGGCCAGGGGTTCGGCGGCGATGAGGTCGGGGCCGAGGGTGGCGGCGAGGAGGGTGACGGCCTGGGGGGAGGAGAGTTCGGCGAGCGGGACGGGGCGGGCGGCGTCGGTGGCGACGAGGCCGCCGAGGCGGTCGCGGCTGGTGACGAGGGTGACGCAGTCGTCGCCGTCGGGCAGCAGGGGGCGGACCTGGTCGGAGCGGCGGGCGTTGTCCAGGACGATCAGCATCCGGCGGGTGGCGGTGAGTTCGCGGTAGCGGGCGGTCATCGCCTCGGGGGTGGCGGGCATCTGTTCGGCGGGCAGGCCGAGGGCGAGGAGCAGTTCGCGCAGGACGGCGGCGGTGTCGCGTTCGGGCAGCGGGCTGTGGCCGCAGAGGTCGACGAAGAGGCGGCCGTCGGGGAAGTCCTGGCCGCGGTGGTGGGCCCAGTGGACGGCGAGGGCGGTCTTGCCGACGCCGGCGCCGCCGGTGAGGACGGCGAGGGCGCCGGGGGTGTCGGTGGCGCGGTCGAGGGCGGCGAGTTCGTCCTGGCGGCCGGTGAAGCCGCGCGGGCGGCGGGGGAAGGGCCAGGGGGTGGGCTGGGCGGGGGGCCGTACGGTCGGGGTGGGGGGCCGTACGGGGGCGGGGGGTGCGGTCGGCAGCCGGTCGTACTGCTCCTGGTCGCCGGGGAGGCGGGCGGGCGGCACCCGGTCGGGGCGGTGGGCCGGGGTGGCGGGGTGCGGGGACGGGTCGGTGCGCGGGGACGGGTCGGTGCGCGGGGACGGGTCGGTACGCGGGGACGGGTCGGTACGCGGGGACGGGTCGGTACGCGGCGGGGCGTCGGTGCGCAGCAGGCGGTCGTAGGCCTCGGTGAGTTCCGGTCCGGGGTCGATGCCCAGTTCCTCGGCCAGGGCGCGGCGGGTGCGGTGGAACCAGTCCAGGGCCTCCGAGCGGCGTCCGGCGCGGCCGAGGGCGTGGATGAGTTCGGCGACCAGGGGTTCGCGCAGCGGGTTCGCGGAGGCCTCGGCGTGCAGCAGGCCCGCGGCGGCGGCGTGGTCGCCGAGCCGGCTGTGGGCGCGGGCCAGTTCCTCGGCGGCGCTCAGCCTCTGTTCCTCCAGGGCCAGGGCGGCGCAGCGCAGTGGCAGGCCGGCGGTGGTGCCGGTGAGGGCGGGCCCCCGCCACAGGGCGAGTGCCTCGCGCAGGGCGGTGGCGGCCTGGCCGGCGTCGGGCAGGTGGCGGGCGTGGGCCACGAGGTGTTCGAAGCGGGTGGCGTCCACCGCGAGGTCGGGGGTGCGCAGCAGGTAGGCGCCGCTGTCGGTGACGAGTTCGATGCCGGCGTCGTGGGCGTCGTGGGCGGTGAGCAGGGCGCGCAGCGCGGAGACGTGGTTGTGGATGACGGTGCGTGAGTGGCGGGGCGGTTCCTCGTCCCAGAGGGTCTCGGTGAGCCGTTCGACGGTGACCGGTGCTCCGGGGTTGAGCAGCAGCATGGCGAGCAGGCTGCGGCGTTTGGCCGATCCGGCCGCGAGTTCCCGGCCGTCCTCGGCCACGACGGCCACCGTTCCCAGCAGTCGGAACTTCACGCACCCCCCAGGTGGAATATGACGAGCATCGAAAATAGGCGATCCGGCGGTTTCGGAATCCGACGACGGTCTCGGAGGGCCGTACGGGCGGCGGGGCCTGGGTACGGCCCCGCCGCCGGTCGCGCGCCACCCGGCGACGGCGTCGTCCGTGGTCTGCCGCCAGTAGGTGGCCTTGAGCGAGTCGTCGATGTACAGACCCTTCGGGGGCATCGCGGGGTTGCTTCCCGTTCCGGCGCTCTCGTTGCCGAAGGAGGCGGCTCCGGGGCCGGCGCCACCCGTCGGCGCTGCTCACGCGGGGGGTCAGTGGCCGCGGGGCCATCCGCCAGCCACCACAATGGTGCGGACAGTTCTTCGGAAGTACAGAGAAAGCGAAGCACCATGGATCTCGGCGTGCGCTGGAAGCTGCACGGTGACGGGCGCACGCCCGCGCCGGGGGCGGTCGTCCGTCCCGACGAACGGCTCTCCTGGCCCCGCACGGTAGGGCTCGGTGCCCAGCACGTGGTGGCGATGTTCGGGGCGAGCTTCGTGGCGCCCGTGCTGATGGGGCTCGACCCGAACCTCGCGATCATGATGTCCGGTGTGTCGACCGTGATCTTCCTGGTGGCCACCAAGGGCCGGGTGCCCAGCTACCTGGGCTGTTCGCTGTCCTTCGTGGGCGTGGCGGCGGTGATCCGGGCGCAGGGCGGCACCAGCGCGACGGTGACCGGCGCGGTGTTCGTGGTGGGCGTGGTGCTGTTCTTCGTGGGTCTGGCGGTCCAGCGGTTCGGGGCGCGGATCATCCATGCCACGATGCCGCCGATCGTCACCGGCGCGGTGGTCATGCTGATCGGCTTCAACCTGGCCCCGGTGACCGCCTCGACGTACTGGCCGCAGGACCAGTGGACGGCGCTGCTCGTGATGCTGTTCACCGGTCTGGCGGTGGTGTGCCTGCGCGGTTTCTGGTCGCGGGTGGCGATCTTCCTGGGGCTGCTGTTCGGCTACGGGATCTCCTGGCTGTTCGACCGGGTCTTCGGGAAGATCCACTCGGTGGGCGGCAACGGGCAGATGAGCGACCACTGGCGCCTGGACCTGTCGGGCGTCGGCAAGGCGGACTGGATCGGCCTGCCGACCTTCCACGGCCCGTCCTTCCAGTGGTCGGCGATCCTGGTGGCGCTGCCCGTGGTGATCGCGCTGGTCGCGGAGAACGCCGGGCACGTCAAGGCGGTCGGCGAGATGACCGGCACGAACCTGGACGAGAAGCTGGGCACCGCGATCTCCGCGGACGGCGTCGGCTCGATGCTCTCCACGGCGGTCGGCGGCCCGCCGAACACCACGTACTCGGAGAACATCGGCGTGATGGCCGCGACCCGGGTCTACTCGACGGCGGCGTACTGGGCCGCGGCCGGCTTCGCGCTGCTGTTCGGCATCTGCCCGAAGTTCGGCGCGATCGTGGCCGCGATCCCGGGCGGGGTGCTCGGCGGGATCACGGTGATCCTGTACGGCATGATCGGCCTGCTGGGCGCGCAGATCTGGGTCCGGTCCAAGGTGGACCTGAGCAACCCGCTGAACCTGGTGCCGGCCGCGGCGGGCATCATCATCGGCATCGGCAACGTGACGCTGAAGTTCAGCGACAACTTCAGCCTCAGCGGCATCGCGCTGGGCACGCTGGTGGTCATCACCGGCTACCACACGCTGCGGGCGCTGGCCCCGGCGCACCTCAAGACGCAGGAGCCGCTGCTGGATGAGGGCACGTCCTCGTACGACGAGGGCGCCGGGGGTGCCGGGAGCGCCGGGGGCGCTTCGGAGAGCGGGGGGCCGCGCCAGCCGTAACGGACGGGGCCCGGTCCGGGTTCAGGCCACCGGGGCGGCCGGCGGAAGTGTCCGAAAAGGATCTTCCGCCGGCCGCTCCGTCTTTCCCCGGCGGGCCGGTTGGTGGTCGAATCACTGCTCGCTCCACCACTCGCTCCACCGCTCGCCCGTATCGGCCACTGATCCCCCTGGGAGAGGCATGTCCCTTCTGACCCCCCGCCGCAAGGCCGCCGCCGTCGTCGCCCTCGGCACCCTCGCGCTCACCTGCGCCGGGGTGACGCCCAGCAACGCGGCCGGCCAGGTCCTGTGGACGCCGAGCACCAGCACGGGCCCGTCCTCGTTCAAGGCGGTGCAGTGCGCGGCCGGCAACTTCGGCGTCGTCAAGGACGCCGTCAAGGGCAACGTGTGGCGGGCCTTCCAGGCGGCCGGGGAGGAGCGCTGCGAGACGCTCAGCCCGGACCTGAAGGAGGGCGACACCTTCTACCTGGGCTGGTCGTCCAAGGTGGACGTCAAGGACACCAACAGCCGGTACGTGTTCCAGCTGAAGTGCTCGCCGAGCACCGACACGGCCAACCACCCGATCGAGATCGACATCACCAACGGGCGGGTGCGCCTCCAGGAGTGGGACATCGACCACGTGTCGCACTCGCTGTGGACGGCGCAGACCACGAACAACACGTGGCACTCCTACGCCCTCAAGATCCGCCTGGGCCGCACCGACGGCACCATCGACTTCTGGTTCGACGGCGTGAAGCAGACGTTCACGACGGGCTCGGGCACCTTCACGGGCACCACCTGGGACGGCGACCGCAACTACCTCAAGTGGGGCTCGTACCACCAGTCCACGGCGGACGCGACGAACACCTTCACCAGCCCGGTGATGGCGACGACGCTGGAGGCGGCCACCGCCGGCTCGTAGGCCGGACGTCGGGCGACGGGCGGCGGGCGGCGGGCGGCGGGCGGCGGGCGGCGGGCGGCGGGCTCAGTCCGTGATGCCGGAGATCGCCAGCGGCAGGTGGCGGGGCCCGCGCAGGATCGGGCTGCGGCGGTACACGGGCGGGTCCTGGAGCAGGCGGGGACTGTCGAGGCGGCGGACGAGCGCGGCGAGGGCGATCTGCCCCTCGACCCTGGCGAGCGGCGCGCCGAAGCAGCTGTGCACGCCGCCGCCGAAGCCGAGGTGCCGGTTGTCCCGCCGGGTCGGGTCGAAGCGGTCCGGGTCGCGGAAGCGCAGCGGGTCCCGGTTGCCGGAGGCGAGCACCAGGACCAGCGGCGCGCCCTTGGGGATGGTGACGCCGGCGACCTCGACGTCGGTCAGCGCGGTGCGCTGCGGCAGCAGTTGGACCGGGGGCTCGTAGCGCAGCACCTCCTCCACCGTGCCGGGCATCGAATCGGGCCGTTCGCGCACCCGTCGGAGGGCATCGGGGTGGCGCAGCAGGGTGAGCACGCTGTTGGTGATCAGGTTGACGGTCGTCTCGTGCCCGGCGATGAGCAGCAGGACGGCGGTGGCCATCAGCTCCGGCCGGGTGAAGCCGCCGTCCGGGCCGGGGTCGTTGACGAAGGCGGAGAGCAGGTCGTCGGAGGGCTTGCCGCGGCGGCCCTCGGCGAGCTCGCCGAGGTACAGCCCCATCTCCGTGCGGGCCTGGAGGGCCACGCGCTGCCGCTCCGCCGGGTCGGCGCCGGGGGTGGGGTCGAAGCCCTCGATCAGGGTCTGGGTCCAGGCGTGGAAGCGCGGTTCGTCCTCGCGCGGGACCCCGAGCAGCCGGCAGATCACCGTGACGGGCAGCGGGTAGGCGAAGTCCTCGACGAGGTCGATCCGGTCGCGGCCGCGCAGCCCGTCGATCAGCTCCCCGGCGATCGCGGTGATCTCCTCGTGCATGGCGTCGATCCGGCCGGGCGTGTGGGGTGGGCCGAAGGGCCGCATGGCGATGTCGCGCAGCCGTTCGTGCTCGGGGTCGTCCCGGCCGATGAAGGCGATGGGGACGCCCTGCACCTCGTCCGGGGCGGTGCGGTTGCGGCGGTCGGAGCTGATCCGCGGATCGTGGAGCAGCGCGGCGGTCTCGTGGTAGGTGCCGACCAGGTAGCCGCCGTCGTCCTGGCGGGCCACGCCGCCGTGCGCGCGCAGTTCGGCGTAGAGGGGGTAGGGATCGGCGCGGTTGGCGTAGTCGGTGATCCGGCGGAACAGGGTGCCGGGGGTGTCGGGGGTGTCGGCGGGGCTGGTACTGGTGTCGGTGGCGTCGATGGCGGGCTCCTCGGGGGTCGCGGCGGAGGTGGTCCGCGGGACGGGCGGTGCTCAGCCGCCCCAGCGCCGCAGGGTCAGCCGGCGGTCGGGCAGGTGGCCGGTGAGCGCGACGGTGGGGCCGTGCGAGAGCACCTTCGGATCGGGCACGTCGGACGGCACGGGGGTGCGGGAGACCGGCCGTTCCACGCGGTCCCAGTCGGGTGGGAACGGGGCGGCGCTCTCGATCAGCCCCTGGTAGTGCTCCAGCCATTTGGCCCGGTTCACGCTCACGGCGGCCGTGATCCGGCCCCGGTAGCCGTAGACCGCGACGAACCGCCGCTCCTGCGGCGACCCCTGGGCGATCGTCACCCGGTCGGAGAAGGTCGGCACGCCGACGGACTTGATGTTGAGGCCGAACTGGCTGGACCAGAAGGCGGGAACGCTCAGGTGCGGCAGCCGCCGCGGTCCCGGGTTGACCATGTTGTGCGCCGCCACCGAGGCCTGCGCGACGGCGTTGCCCCAGTGTTCGAGGGAGAGCAGTTGGTACTCGAAGAGGGGGTGCGGGAAGCGGGCGACGTCGCCCGCGACGAAGACGTCGTCGGTGACGATCCCGTACATGTCGAAGGCGCGGCAGCCCGCGTCGCAGGCGATGCCGCGCGGACCGGCGGCGAGCCCGGAGTCGGCCAGCCACTCGGTGTTGCGCACGGCCCCCAGGGCGACCACGGCGACGTCCGCCTCGATCCGGCTGCCGTCGGAGAGCTCGGCGCCGGTGAGCCGGCCGTGCCGGCCGTCGAGCGCGGTGACGGTCACCCCGCAGCGCAGGTCGACCCCGGCGGCGCGCTGGACACTGGCCGCGAAGGCCCCGAAGGCCCCGCCGAGGGCGCCCACCAGCGGGGCGGGGCCGCGTTCCGCGACCGTCACCGCCAGGCCGCGTTCCCGGCAGGCGGAGGCGATCTCGGAGCCGGTGAATCCGGCGCCGATCACCAGCACCCGCCTCGGGCCGGCCGCCAGCCGCTCGGCCAGCCCGGCCGCGTCGTCGGCGGTGCGCAGGGTGAACACCCCGTCGAGGGCGGCCTGCGCGGGGTCCGGCCAGGGCCTGGCCCGGGTTCCCGTCGCGATGAGCAGCCGGTCGTAGGGCAGCCGCTCGCCGCTCGCGAGCAGTACCTGCCTGGCCACCCCGTCCAGGCCGCTCGCGCGGACGCCGAGCCGCCAGTCGGCGTCCACCTCGCGCCGGCGCGGCAGCGCGGTCTCCTCGGCGCGCACCCGGCCGAGCAGCACCTGCTTGGACAGCGGCGGCCGGTCGTACGGGGGCAGGCGCTCCTCGCCGACCACGGTCAGCCGCCCGTCGAAGCCCTCGTCGCGCAGCGTCTCCGCGGCGCGCAGACCGGCGAGCGAGGCGCCGACGACGACGATCCGGCCGGCGCGGAGGTCAGCGGACACCGGAGCGGCCCTCCGCGCCGGGGGCCTCGGGGCGGTCCTCGGGGCGGTCCTCGGGGCGGTCCTCGGGGCGGTCCTCGACCAGGATCGCCTGCACCGGGCACGCCGCGGCGGCCCGCAGGACGCGCTCGCGCTGGCCGGCGGGGGGCTGCGGGGTGTACATCAGGGCCTCCTCACCGTGCAGCTCGAACACCTGGGGCGCGAGGAACGCGCACTGCGCGTAGCCCTGACAGCGGTTGAGGTCGACGACGATTCTCACGGTCCCTCCTCCCGACCGGTGCGTATCCGTCCTACCGCCGCCGCCCCGGCCCCGCGCCCGGGAGTGCTCCGCCGGAGGGGTTACGGGGAGTGGCCGTCGCGGGCGGGAGCCTGCCGGGCCCGCCCGGACCGGGGGGTCAGGACTTGACGATGGCGAGGTACTTCGCGGCGTCGGCGAGGGTGGTGACGGTGACGCCGCCGACCGTGTGCGGGGGTGTCTTGGGATCGGCCAGCTTCTTGATCGCCCAGCCGGAGAAGCCGTCCCAGTCGTTCTCCAGGGCCTTGATGAACGGGCGGTTGCCGACCGTGCCCGTCCAGCCGTTGGTGACGAGGCTCTGGATCCCGCTGAACCTGGCGGCCTCGCTGGCGTCCTGGATGAGGACGAGGAGCGCGTTGCAGGCCTTCGGGACGTCCAGCTTCGGGGGCGTCCCGGTGGTGGGGGCGGCGAGATCGATGACGGACTGGTTGACCTTGTCCCGGCTGAGGGAGACGGTGTCGCGCTTGACGGTCCCCTTGTTCTCCAGGGTGACGTAGCCGCCGTCGAAGCCGGTTGGGACGGTCGTGGTGTTGGGGGTGGGCTTGTAGACGGGCGTGGGGGTGTCGGTGAGTGCGTAGAAGGTGTCGGTGGCCGGCAGGTACCAGCCGACGACGTACAGGTTGCTGGCCCGGATGACGAGGTCCACCTTGGCGCCCGTCCCGGCGGTCAGGTGCAGGGGGAACAGGTCGTTCACGGCCGTCGGGCGGGTGCGGTAGATGCCCTGGTAGAACACCTGCCCGTCGGTGGCGCGCAGGCGCAGGGCCTGGACGAAGTCCCGGTACGCGCCGGTGCCGGCGGTGCCGGTGTTGAGGACGGGGTCCGGGTAGGCGGCGAGCGGCGCCGCGCGGACGGCTTGGGGGGCTTGGGCGGCGACGGTGGCCTGGGCGGTGGCCGAGGTGACGGCGCCGGAGGTGGCGAGGGCGGCGGTGAGAGCGAGGGCGAGCAGGCGCGGGATCTGACGGGGCATGGCGGTCTCCTCGTTGGCGCGGAGGGAGCCGTACGGGCCGGGCTGCCGGAAGTCGCCGGCACGCACGGCTGGGGCCTCACCATCCAGGCACGAGCGGCGCGCGGCCCACCAACGGGGGGCCGCCGTTCGAAGTCGGTTCGCAGGTGAATGGCCCAGTCCGGGCGCCCCCGGGTGGCCGGAGCCGGGCGGGCGGAGTAGGCCGTCGCAGTTCGGCTCAGGCCTCGCCGAACTCGCCACTGCGGACGGCTGCGAGAAAGGACGCCCAGGCGTCGGTGGGGAAGGCCAGGGCGGGGCCATCGGGGTCCCTGGAGTCACGGACGGGCGTCAGGCCGGGGAAACCGGGTGCTACCTCAAGGCAGTTGCCGCCTTGCTGGCTGTAGGAGGACTTGAACCACTGGGCGCCGGTCAGATCAACTTCCAGAGCACTCATAGCCCTTCCGTGCCCTCCCCCACTCACGCAAAAACGCTCGGCCGGGGAACCCCCAGCCGAGCGTCCGACTGACTCCTCACGGCCTGCCCCCGGCAGCCACCACGTATCGCGGTACCTCCGGACACCGCCGCAGGCCGGGTGTCACTTCGGGACTACGGCTCAGACATCGCCGAACTCACCGCTGCGTACGGCGGCGATGAACGAGGCCCAGGCTGAGGGCAGGAAGACCAAGGCCGGGCCGTGAGGGTCCCTGGAGTCGCGGACTGGCAGCAGGCCCGGGAACTCGGAGGCCACCTCAACACAGTCGCCGCCTTGCTGGCTGTAAGAGGACTTGAACCACTGGGCGCCGGTCAGATCAACTTCCAGAGCACTCATAGCCCTTCCGTGCCCTCCCCCGCTCACGCAAAACGCTCGGCCAGGGAACCCCCCAGCCGAGCGTCCGACTGACTTCTCACGGCCTGCCCCCGGCAGCCGACCACGCGTCGCCATGCCCCTGAGACACCGTCGCAGGCCGGGTTCCACTTCGGGGCTTCGGCTCAGACCTCGCCGAACTCGCCGCTCCGCACGGCGGAGAGGAACGAGGCCCAGGCCTCGCCCCGGAAGACCAGAGCCGGGCCGTCAGGGTCCTTGGAATCGCGAACGGGCATCACACCAGGGAAACCGGGTGCTACCTCAAGGCAGTTGCCGCCGTTGTTGCTGTAACTACTCTTGAACCATGTGGCGTCGGACAGGTCGACGCGATCAGCCATGACGTTTCCTCTCAGGCCTCGCCGAACTCGCCACTGCGGACAGCGGCGACGAACGACCTCCAGTCCTCGCCCCGGAAAACCAGAGCCGGGCCGTCGGGGTCCTTGGAGTCACGGACGGGCATCAGGCCCGGGAAGCCGGAAGCCACCTCAACGCACTGTCCGCCATTGCCGCTGTAGCTACTCTTACTCCAGGAAGCACCCGTCAGGTCAACGTTCTCGCTCATGCTGAAGAGTCCCTTCGTGCCTTGCTGATCCTTGTGAACGATGCCGACTGCGACAACGCTTCCACCTGAAGCAGATCGTATTCCCTCGCCCAGGCGGACACGATTGCCCGGTCGTTCTCCAGGTATCCACGCTGATGCGTCTCGGTGTACCCGAGCGAGGCGCCGTCGCCGAGATCAAGAAGCGACATGGACCGCATGAACGGGCGAAGCGCGCCCAAGTCAAAGGGCGCGACTTGGACCACGTAGTTGGGCCGTTGGGCCAACTTCTTCAGATGCTCAAGCTGTTGAGACATGACAGATCCTCCGCCAACCACGGTCCGGAGACAACTCTCGTCAAGGACCACATGGACCAGCGGAGCAGGATCCCTGTTGACTCGATCCTGCCGGTTCAGTAGGAGCCGAAGGCGTTCGGCCCCCTGCTCAGCTGTGACACTTCCGCGTGCCACGGCACCAGCCTCCAGGGCCTCAGCGTAAGCGCGAGTCTGCACAAGACCGGGGATGACTCCCAATTCGAAGAGCCGGATGACCCTGGCCTCCCGCTCCTTGGCTACGTACTCCGGGTAGCCCGGCAGAAAGGAAGACCCCCTGAGGCTCCAGTACGTCAGTTCCAATGTGCCGCCGGTGTCAAGGACCCTGTCGGCAACACGCACCCAGTCGAGCGTGGGATTGCGTGTCCCTCGTTCGAGGTTAGAAATCTGACTATCACTTAGCTGGGTCAGATCGCCAAGTTGGGTCTGCGTCAAGCCGGCCGCCTTGCGCAGCCTGCGCAGTTGGGCGCCAAACGCCTTGAGGGGTGAAGCCGATGGATCCAGCTGAGACTCGCGCATGGCCAGACCTCCACTGCCGAGTGAGTACCACCCGGAGAAAATGTCAAGTGGGAAAGCCTTCCGATCGTAGCGGGCGAAACGCCACCATGGCTACACCCGGTAATTCGCCAGAAGCACAGTGCAACCCTCGGAGGCCCCATACGCCCCCGTGGAACTTCCAACTCACCTAATTTTCGCCGGACTTCGCGCACACCATCCACACGCACCCCTTGAGGTACTCCCCCATGCCCATCGCCCGCCGCCCCCGCATGTTCGTCGCGCGCCTCGACTCCTGTGTCGAATCCGCACCCCTGGCCCGCTACCTGCTCCGCGCCTACCTCTCCGGCCTTCCCTCCGGCGAGCGCTACGCCGAGACCGCCGAACTCCTTCTCTGCGAACTCTTCGCCAACGCCGTCCGGTACTCCGGCGCGCCCGACGACCGGCACATCGAGATCCGCTTCGCGCTCGTCTACTCCCGGCTGCGCATCGAAGTCCACGATGCCGGGAGCGGCCTCCCCGTCCTCCGTACCGCCTCTGCGGACGACGAGGGCGGGCGTGGCCTGTTCCTCGTCAACGAACTCGCCGAACGCTGGGGCCACTCCCTCCGCCCCGGCGGAATCGGCAAGTTCATCTGGGTGCTCGTCGCCCCCGCCCCGGCCACCGCCACCGTCTGAAAGCCCGAACTCCCATGCACCTCGCCACCCTTGCCCGCCACACGCTCTCGCGCGGCGCGACCCCCGCCGCGACCTACGCCCTCCTCGCCCGGCTCGGACACCAGCCCCTGCCCTGCGCCCAGGCCGTCTGCGTCGCCCTCGACATCCCGGCGGCCGAGACCACCCGCCGCCTGGACGACTGCTACGACGCCCTGCTCGCCGACCCCCGCCCCAACTCCGAGGCCGACACCGGTGAAGTCCTCGAAGCCCTCGGCGTCTTCGACGTCCCCAAGGACCTCGACGCCACCGAACGCGCCGCCATCACCCTCCTCACCACCGCCGTCGACGCCCACGGAAGCCTCCGCCCCGGCCACCACCACGGCCTCCAGCGCTGGTTCACCACCGGCAACCTCACCGCCGCCTACCTCTCCCTCGCCGCCACCACACCCCTGCCCCGCACCGGAAACCCCACCACCTACTGGACCGCCCTCACCAGCGCCGGTGAACTCCTCACCGCCGCCCCCAGCCCCGACCCCCGCATCCGCTACGCCCTCACCCACTGCCGCACCCAAGCCACCCACACCTGAACCCCGGGATGGCGTGGGAGGTCGGCCCGGCCGACTTCCCACGCAGCGGCCTGGCCGAAGCGGCAGCCCCATGTCCGGAAGCCCGCGCCCTGCACAGGAAGTCGGACCCGCCGACTTCCTGTGCAGCAGGTCCTCACCCCAGACGTCCAGCACCGCCCCGTGCCCGGCCGCACGGGCGGCCGCCTCGATCCGGGCGAAGAGCCGCCGCTGCGACGCCACTCCGCCGGTCGCCGCGATCCGGGCCACCGCTCCCAGCAGTTCGGCACCCTCCCACCCCGGCAGCGGGAAGCGCTCCAACTCCCAGGCCAGGTACTTGTTGTAGGGACGAGGTCGACGGTCCAGGACGAAGAGCAGGTCCAGCAGGAATCCGACACTCGCCGCCGCGTCGAGGTGGCCGGCGAGCATGTCGCCGTCACGGTGGTTCTTGACCGAGCGGTAGAGCGAGTTGGCGTAGGCGTCCAGCAGTGCGGCGCCGGACCGGAAAGGCCTCCTCGACACCGGGCCGTCCCATCCCGGCGACGATCCGGGTGACTTCCCCGTCCCGGCGGTCGAGCAACACCCGGGAGCGGGCGATGGCGTACCGCTCCCAGTCGGCGGGGCGGCGGAACCTTTCCAGGGTGGTGACGACCAGGTCGAGCCGAGGATGAGGTCATGGTCCGAGAGCCGGTGGCCGTACGTCGTGAGCCCGGGAGCCCGGGAGCCGTTGAGGACGGGACCGACGTGAACTCCGTTGTCACGCAAGGTCCTTGCGCATCAGCGTGCACATCGTCTCGTACCGCTGGAGCGAGCCGTCCTCGGCCTCCACGTCCCAGGAGTCGGGCTCGCGGCCGAAGGCCCGGTAGCCCAGGCGTTCGTAGAGGGCGCGGGCACGCGGGTTGCTCTCCTCCACCTTGAGTTCGGCGCGGGTCAGGCCTCGGGCGGCGATCCGCTGCTCGGCGGAGCGGATCAGCAGCGTGCCGATCCCGCAGGACCGCAGGGCCGGGTGGACGCCGAGCTGCCAGAGCGTGCCGGCGCCTGGCTTGGCGGTGTAGTCGACGCCGCCGACCGCCACCGGGAGCCCGGCCGGCGCGCAGACCGCCAGGTAGTCGACCTCGCCCGCCTCCGCTCGGCGGATCTGGTGGACAAGTTCGCGCACGTGCTTCGGGGAGCCGACCCACCCGCAGGACGGCAGGTCCGCTTCGGTGAGGGCACGCACGGACAGGTGCAGTCTGATCTCGGTCATCGCCGCGACCCCTTCGACTCCGACAGCGGCCGTCCGCCATTGCAGCAAGCCGGTCCCCCTGCCGTCCAAGGGGTTTCGGGGCGCCCCCGGCCGGCAGGAGCGGGCTGTGCGTCGGCGCCCCGGCCCCGGTTCCGATCGGCCGACGGGGATGCTGCCCCGCGAGATCCGCATGCCCCTCGACGAGGTCGTCGCCGTCCTCCGGGACCTGAACGAGTCCGTGGTGTCCCTCGATCGGCTCGGGTCCCGCCAGGCGGCCGGGGCTGCCGACGAGTCCACCGTCGGCAGGTTCGTCGCCGACCGGGACGTCGCCCGGCGGCCGGCCCGCGCCCGGCACGTCATCGGGGTCGCGCTGGACGCGCAGCTGAGCGAGGAGGAGAACGCGGAGATCGACGCCCTGTGCGACCGGGGCCGCTTCTATGGCTCGGAGGGCGCCGGCAGCTCCCACTGACGGTTCGGGTCCATGGCTGCACCGGAAGTCGGACCCGCCGACTTCCGGTGCCGCTCGGCCCCGCCCTCCTGCACCTCGGGACCACCGTCTCGGTTGGCTTGAAAGCACGGCCTACGCACCATGCGTCACGGCCCGGACACTTTGGGTGTCAGTGGCGGTTCCTGCGGTTGCTGAGGCACCGTCGCCCAAGGAGACACACCATGACTTCACCGAAGAAGCCGCAGCGGAACTACGGCAGCGGCAGCGGCACCGTCGCCGGGCTCCTCACCCTGGCCCGCGGCCGCTGCTACTGGCCCGCGTGCAAGGAGCCCACCGTCCGCATGATCGAGGGCGATCCCGTCCAGAACCTCCAGATCGCCCACGTCCGCGCCCTGGAGGACAACGGCCCCCGCCGAGCTCACCTGGTCGGAAGCCGAGCGCAACCACTTCTCCGGCCTGCTCCCGCTCTGCCACCCCCACCACAAGGTGGTGGACGGCCCCGCCCGTGGGCGGACCGAGGGCCCGGACCGTGAACGGTCCGGGCCCTCGGTCCAGGTGGCGGCGGGCTAGGGGACCGCCGCCACCAGCCTGCCCGCTCCGGTGAGCGTCTGCTGGCGCGGCCGCTCGGCGTAGCGGGTGGCGGCCCAGCGCAGCAGCGTCGCGCCGACCGCCATGCCGCCGCCGAAGGCCGCCAGCAGGACCACGTCGTCCTGGGCGAACAGCCGCTTGCGGTGGATCAGGTCCAGGGTGATCGGCACCGAGGCCGCGCCGGTGTTGCCGTACCGCTCCACCTCCAGGTGCAGATCGGCCGATCCCAGGCCGAGGCTGGGCCATACCTCGGTCAGCATCTGCCCGTTGGCCTGGTGCGGGACGAAGTGCCGTACGGCGTCGGCCTCGATGCCCGCCTTGCCGAGCAGTCCCCGCAGCACGGCGGGCAGTTCGTCGTGCACGAAGGCGCGGACGCCCCGGCCGTCCATCCGGAAGTAGTGCCCGCCCTCGGCCACCGTCCGGGCCGAGGCCGGCTGCCGGCTGCCGCCGGCCGGCACGCCGATCATCTGGTGCAGGTCGCCGCGGGTGAGCAGGCTGGTCCGGAACAGGCCCTGCGTCGCCTCCACGGGACCGAGGACCACGGCGCCGGCGCCGTCGCCGAAGAGGATCGCCGTCTTGCGGTCCGAGTAGTCGAGGATGCGGGAGTAGATGTCGGCGCCGATGACCAGTCCGTAGCCGCCGCCGTCGCGGTCGGCCCGGAGCAGCCGCTCCACCACGGTCAGCGCGTAGACGAAGCCGCTGCACACGGTGTTGACGTCGAACGCGGCCGCGTTGGAGGCCCCGATCAGGTGCTGGACGATGCTGGCGGTGGCGGGTTGCGGCTGGTCGGGGGTCGAGGTGGCGACCACGATGTAGTCCACCTGATCGGGCCGCACTCCCGCCTGTTCCAGTGCCGCTCTGGCGGCGGCGGCGGCCAGGTCTGAGGTGGCTTCGTGGTCCGCGGCACGGCGTCGTTCCCGGATGCCGGTCTTGCGGACGATCCACTCGTCGGTGACCCCCGCGTACCGGGCCACCTCCTCGTTTCCGACGACCGTCTCGGGCAGGTAGGAACCGGTGCCGAGTATGCCGATCGTGCGGGTCTCCTCACGCATGGATCTCTCCTGTCGGGACGGCGTGCACGGACAGCTCGGGCCAGGGTTCGCCGGCCGGCCCGCGCGACGGTTCCCGGTCGGCCGGCGGGCGGGCGCCCGGCAGTCGCGACCAGCCGGACCTGGCGGCGTGCTCGGCCAGCTCGGGGTCGTCGCCGACCACCACCGCCCGGCCGACCGTGCGCAGCAGGTCCAGGTCGCTGATGTGGTCGCCGTACCCGGTGCTGGCCGCGAGGTCCAGCCCGAGGACGGCGGCGGCGGCGCGGGCCGCGGCGGCCTTGGTGGCGCCGATCATCGGGGTGACCACCTCGCCGGTGAGGCGCCCCTCCCGCACCACCGGCCGGGTGCCGATCGCCCCTCGCACCCCGAGGTAGGTGGCGATCGGCTCCAGGCAGGCGAAGAACGAACCGGAGAGAAGCAGAACCGTTTCCCCAGCGGCGCGGTGCAGGTCCAGCGCCTCCACCGTCTCGGGCACGAACAGGCCCTCGGCCATCTCGGCCGCGAACCACTCCCTGCCCGACTCCCGCAGCAGGTCGGCTTTCTGTCCCGCGTACAGCCGGTAGTACCGGCGGTTGATCTCGTGCCGGGGCACCCCGGCGGCGGCCTGGGCCCGCAGCTCGGCGGTGAGCCCGCGGTAGGTCCCGGCCGGCTCGCCCTGGCGGCGCAGGTGGAACTCCAGGAAGCGGAACATGCTCTTGACCCCGATCAGGGTCTCGTCCACGTCGAAGAACGCGGCCGGGCTTCCCCCCATCACGTTCACCGCCCCTCAGTCGGCGGCTCGGCCTGGATCCGCTTCACCATCACCTTGAAGACGCACAGCTGCTTGTCGCCCTGCCGGGCCTCGACCCGCACCGGCAGGAGGTCGGCGACGGTGCCCGGGTCCAAGTGGTGGTAGTGGTCCGACAGTTCCGCGAGGTCGAGCACCCCGCCCTGGGTGTAGCTGAACCGCTCGTCCTCGGCCAGCCCGCGAGGCTCGCCCAGTTCCGCGGTGAGGACGGTGTCCTCCTCCAGCTCGCCGAAACTGGTGAAGATCGCGTCCAGGTCGATCGGGAAGGCCTTCACGGCGGAGACCCCGCGCGCGTCGAGCACGGTGAGCAGGGCGAGTTGGCGGGCCGCCTCGACGAGCACCATGCCCGGCAGGTGGTCCTGGGCGTGGTCGAACATGCTCGGGTGGTCGGCCGGGATCCGCAGCCGGGCCCGGGCGGTCTCGCCGTCGGTCTGCGCGTCGACCAGGACGACGTTGTCCGGATTGGTGCGGCCGACCAGGTACGGCGCCACCGGGCTGCCCGGGAGCCGGGTCGGGTGGCCGGCCGAGGTGGGCAGGGCGGCCCCGTCGCGGTTGTTCAGCCGCAGCGCGAGGTAGCCGCTCGGCGTCTTGAACCGCAGGCCGACCGTGGCCCGCCCCAGCACGGTGCCTTCCACCGAGAGTTCGATGGTCGAGTCGATGCCGGTGGTGCGGCCTTCGCGCTCCTTGCGGTCGACCGTGCTCACCCGCATCGTCAGCGGGAAGGGCGACTGGCCGACGGTGATCCACCGCGGGTGGGTCAGGCTGGCGGTGAGGTGGGTGAGGATGAACTTGTTGTTGCCGGGTACCTCGAAGAACTGGTGGGCTCCGGCCAGCGTGGCCTGGCGGCAGGCCTCCAGCAGCAGTACCGGGTCGTAGGTGTTGGGGCGCAGCAGGTGGTCGCCGTAGTAGGCGTGCGAGCGCGGCAGCTGGGCCGCGACCGCGTAGCGGTCCTCGTCGATCCGCTGGAGGTCGGTGAGGAAGACCTCGCCGAGCGACTCGCGGTGGACGAGGTAGCGGTCCACGGTGCGGGCGTAGCTCAGGCCCGCCTCGACGGAACGGGCGTGTTCCTCGCTCCCTTCGGGCGGCGCCGCGGCCGGCCCGGACTGCGGGGCCGGAGCTTCGGCCACGGTCTTGGGCGGGGCCACGGTCTTGGGCGCGGTCACGGTCTTGGGCGGGGCCACGGTCTTGGGCGCGGTCACGGTCCTGGCCGCAGCCGGGGGCTTCGCCTCCGGCGCCTCGGGCAGGATGATCTGGTTCTTGACCTGCTTCTTGACGTTCCCTTGGTTCGTGGCGGGGGCGAGCGGAATGATGGTCACGGTTGGGCTCCTTGGGTTGTCTGGTGCTCTGCCGTGCTGGAGGGCTGGTCGCCCCCGCGTCATGCCGGGTAGACGTCCCCCGGCAGCTTGCGGTCGGCGGCGACGGTGCCGATGTGCCAGTACGGGTAGGGGGCGGGGGTGGTGCTGACCTTGTCGAGGCGGGCGACCTCGTCCTCGGTGAGGGTCCAGGTCATGGCCTGGAGGTTGTCCTCCAGCTGGTGCGGCTTGGTGGCGCCGATGACGGCGGAGGTGATGCCCGGCTTGGCCAGGACCCAGTTGATGGCGACCTGGGCGACGCTCGCCCCGCGCTCCTCGGCGATCCGGGCCATCTCGTCGACGATGTCGTAGGCCTGGTCCGGGTTGGTCAGCGGAGCGGACTCGGCCGGGGTGCGCTCGGAGAGCCGGCTGCCCTCGGGGAAGCCCTCGCCGCGGCGGTACTTGCCGGTGAGGAAGCCGCCGGCCAGCGGGCTCCAGGCGGTGATGCCGACGTTCTGGTCCACCGCCAGCGGGATGATCTCGTGCTCCAGGTCGCGGGCGCCCAGGTTGTAGTAGCCCTGGTAGCAGACGAAGCGGTTGAGGTTGCGCCGGTCGGAGACCGAGAGCGCCTTCATCAGCTGCCAGCCCGCGAAGTTGGAGACGCCGATGTAGCGGATCTTGCCGGACCGGATCAGGTCGTCGAGCGCGCGCAGGGTCTCGTCCAGCGAGGTGCGCGGGTCGAATCCGTGGATGTGGTAGAGGTCGATGTAGTCGGTGTTGAGGCGGCGCAGGCTGTTCTCGACGGCGGCGTAGAGGTGGTGGCGGGTGGCACCGATGTCGTTGGGCTCGTCGGTGATCCGCCAGCGGCCCTTGGTGCCGATGATGACGCGGTCGCGCACCTTGGTGAGGGTGCGGCCGAAGAACTCCTCGCCCATGCCGTTCTTGTAGACGTCGGCGGTGTCGAAGAAGTTGATGCCGGCGTCCAGCGCCTGGTCCATCATCCGCAGCACGTGGTCGTCGCCGACGGTGCCGAACTCGGACCAGTTGCGGTCGGGGGCGCCGAGGAAGGACGCCCCGCCGCCGAAGGTCATGGCGCCGAAGCAGAGCTCGGAGACGGACAGGCCGGTGTCGCCCAGGTAGCGGTAACGCATGACGGTTCTCCTCTTGGTGGCGTGCTCGGTAGCGGTGTGCTCGGCAGCGGTGTGCCGGGGTGTCTCAGCAGGGGCGCGCCGGCAACGGGTGTTCCGGCAGGGGCGGTTCGGGAGCGGCTGCTTCAGTAGCGGGTACCGACCACGAGGTCGGCCAGGCGGGTGAGTTCGGCGCGGTCCTCGGCGGAGAGCACGACGTCGGCGGCGCCGACGTTGTCCTCCAGGTACGGGATCCGCTTGGTGCCGGGGATCGGCAGTACGTGCTCGCCGACGCCCAGCACCCAGGCCAGCGCGATCTGGGCGGGGGTGGCCCCGTTGCGCGCCGCCACCTCGGCGACGGCTGCGGCCAGCTTCTGGTTGGCGGCGACGGCCTCGGCCTGGAAGCGCGGGTTGCCGGTGCGCCAGTCGCCCTCCTCCAGCTGGTCGGCGGTGGTGATGGCGCCGGTCAGGAAGCCGCGGCCGAGGGGGGCGTAGGCGATGAACGCCGCGCCGTTGTCGCCGCACCACGGGACGACGCCGGCCAGCTGGTCCTGGCTCCACAGCGACAGCTCGCTCTGCACCGCGGCGACCGGGTGAATCCGGTGCACGGCGTCCAACTGCTCCACGGTGGCCTCCGAGATGCCCAGGTGGCGTACCTTGCCGTCGGCGACGAGCTCGGCCATCACGCCCCAGGACTCCTCCACCGGCACCTCGGGGTCGACCCGGTGCAGGTGGTAGAGGTCGATCGTCTCCACGCCGAGCCGGCGCAGCGAGCCCTCGCAGGCCGCGCGCAGGTGCTCGGGGCGGCCGTCCGGCGTGATCTCGCCGTCCTTGATGACCAGGCCGCACTTGCTGGACAGGGTGATCTCCTCGTGCCGGCCGGCCAGGGCCCGGCCGAGGAGTTCCTCGTTGGAGTGCGGGCCGTAGACGTCGGCGGTGTCGATCAGGGTGACGCCGAGTTCGATCGCCCGGTGCAGCACCTCGGTCGACTCCCGGTCGTCCCGGCGGCTCGGGCCGTAAGCGAAGCTCATGCCCATGCAGCCGAGGCCGATCGCTCCGACCTCTCTCCCGGTAGCTCCAAGTTCTCTTCTCCGCATGCCAGTTGCCTCTTTCACTGGGGGCTGGTCAGGCTCTCTTGAATCGAATATACATAAGAGACCTTATAGGCAACAGGTCTCGACGGATGTTGTCTCATCGGACATCTGATGATCAGGACGGTGCAAGGATGAGCTCTTCGTTGCCGGATACGTCCGGAGTACTGATCGTGGGCGGCGGCCCCACCGGCATGCTCGCCGCCTGCGAGCTGCTGCGCCGGGGAGTGCCGGTGCGGATCGTCGACCGGGCCCCGGAGCCCTCGCCGTTCCCCAAGGCCCTCCTCGTCTGGCCGCGCAGCATCGACCTCTTCGAGGACCTGGGGCTGCTCGACGAACTGCGCGCCACCGGCCTGCAGATCAACTCCTTCAGCTACTTCTCCGACCGGAAGCCGCTGGCCACGATGCCCTTCGAGGAGTCGCTGGCCCCGGTCTGCCTGCCGCAGAACGAGACCGAGCGGATCCTGCGCCGGCGCCTGTCGGAGCTGGGCGGCACGGTGGAGCGCGGCGTGCGGCTGCTGACCTTCGACAACCTGGACTACTCGGGCAGCCTCACGGCCACCGACGGGGTCACCGCCGTCCTGGAGCACGCGGACGGACGGATCGAACGCGCGCGCGCCGCCTACGTCCTGGGCACCGACGGCGCCGGCAGCGCGGTGCGCGCCCAGCTCGGCACCGGGTTCTCCGGCAGCACCTACGAGAGCGCGTTCGCGCTGGTCGACGCCCGGATCGAGGGCAGCCTGCCGTCGGACCAGGCGCTCTACTACCAGTCACCGGCCGGCGCGCTGGTGATCGTGGCGCTGCCGGACGGCGTCTTCCGGTTCTTCTCCAGCCTGCCGCCGGGCCAGCGGGTCAGCGTCGAGCTGATGCAGTCCATCGTCGACGAGCGCGGCCCCGTCGGGGTGAAGATCCTCGACCCGGTCTGGGAGAGCGTCTTCCGGGTCCACCGCCGGCACGCCAACGACTTCCAGCTCGGCCGGGTCTTCATCGCCGGCGACGCCGCCCACGTCCACAGCCCCGCCGGCGGCCAGGGCCTCAACACCGGCTTCCAGGACGCCCACAACATCGCCTGGAAGCTCGCCGCGGTGATCCACGGCGAGGCGCCGCCGGAACTGCTGCTCGGCTACGGCCCCGAACGCGCGGCGGTGGCCCGCCGGGTGGTGCGCGACGCCGACATCCAGACCCGGGCCTGGATGCTCAAGGGCCGCCTGGAGGTGGCCGCCCGGGACACCGCCTTCCGCCTGCTGGACCAGAGCGGGGTGCTCGCCCAGCACTACGCACCGGTGATGGCCGGGCGGCGCCTGGCCTACCCGCCGGTGCGCCCGACCCAGCATCCCTCCGGTCGGGCCTGCCGGCTGCGCTCGCGGCTGCCCGGTCGGCTCCAGGCGGGAGCGGTCTTCCCCCGCGAACTCGCGCTGGCGCACGGCTTCGCGGGGCCCGAGGTCCAGCCCACCGGCTGGACACTGGCCGCCACCGCCCCCGCGGGCACGCCGGTCGGCTGGTTCGACGAGCTGGCCACGGCGATCGCCGACCGGCCGGCGGTACGGCTGGTGAAGCTGCCCGCGGCCCCGGCGGCCCGGGCCACCGGCTGCCGCGAGGCCGGCTACCACCTGATCCGCCCCGACGGGCACATTGCCGCACACGGGCACCGGGAGGACCTGTCCCGGCTGCGGGCCGAACTGCGGGTCGCCTTCGGGGCCGTGGCCGGCCTCGCGGCCGCGCGCTCGACGGCCACCTGATCCGCCGGTGACCGGGCGGGGTGTTCCCCCACACCACCCCGCCCCGGACACCGTCACGACCGCGTGCCGGTGCGCGCGCTCCGCCCCACCGGAGTGCGCGGACCGGCCGCACCCACGCCCCGACACCACCACCGGCACCACCCGTGCCCGGCGCCGCGTCCCGCCACGCCCCGCCGCGCCCCGTCCCGTCCCGTCCCGTCCCGTCCCGTCCCAGAACGTGCGAACGCCGCCGACGCGACCAGCACGTCGACGGCGACCCGTCCCCCCTGCTTCCCGCCCCGCGGGGCGGCCCCGGATCAGCCCGAGACGACCACCTCGAAGGCCTCCGCGTCCTCGGCCACCAGGGCGCCGAGCACCAGGTGCCGGCTGAGCACGTGGTGGCGCACCCACTCGCACGTGTAGTCGTCCGCCGGCACCCCCGACCGCAGCGAGATCCGCAGCCGTATCCGGTCCGGCTCGGACCCGTTGCCGGTCAGCACCACCTCGGCGCCCGCGACCTCCTCCAACTCCGACGCCAGGCGCACCAGTTCGTCCGGCTGCACCAGCTGCCCGTGGATCGTCACACCGGCCACGGCCGCATCGTGGACGACCCGCAGCGCCGGCTCCGGCCTGCCGCAGGCGCAGCGCACCACGGCACCGAAGTCGCCGAGCCGGTACCGCAGCAGCGGCACCGGCGCGCCCTCGTCCAGGACGGTGAGCAGGATCATGCCGTCCCCCGCCACCTCGACCACCCGTCCGGGCAGCGGGTGGTAGGTCCGCGGCAGGCAGAACGGTCCGGCGTGACCGACCACCCCCACCTCGGCGGAGGCGTAGCAGCTCCACAGCTCCGCCGACAGCGACCGCTCGGCCGGCAGCCGGTCGTGCTCCTGGCCGCCGCCGTGCCACAGCACCTTGCGCAGCCAGTCGAGGCGGCGCCCGGTGACGGCGCAGACCTGGACGATCCGTTCCAGGGTCTCCGGCGGGGCGGCGAGCGCGGTGACCCGCCGCTCCCGGAAGAAGTCGAGCCACTGGAGCAGCTCGTCGTCCCCCAGTCTGCCGAACGGCAGCACATCAGCCTCGGAGCGGACGGCCAGCGCGTTGTAGAAGTAGTGCGCCCACTGCATGCGCCCGGCCGGGTAGAGGTTCGCCAGTACGTCCCCGCGCCACAACGGCCGCCAGTTCTCGTGCAGTTCGGCCGTGACCCCCTCGTCCTGCGCCGCGGCCAGCCATGGTGTCGCCATCGAACCCCCGGCCGCGTACAGCCCCGCCCCCCTCGACGCCCGCCGCAACCCGTTCGACTCCGCGACCGCCCCGGCCAGTTCGGCCCGGGTCAGCACCGGCAACCGCCCGAGCACCGGGACCACGGCGGCGTCCAGGTGTTCGGCGTACTTGTGGCGCAGCGACGGGAGGCAGGCCACCCGGGCCAGCGCCCGGCGCAACGAGTCCGATGCAATGCGGCCGACCGGTGCGGCCGACGGCCCGCCCCGGTGCTCAGACACCACGACACTCATGACTCCCCCTTAGAGTCCGCATCATGACTCGAAGGTACCAAACCAGGTGGACGGTTTGTCAATCAAGGTTTCGGGTAGGAAGCTCCCGACAATCAGCAGCTCACGCCTGGCTCACGGGCAAGGAGCCGCCGGGCCGCCCCGGAGACCTCGACCAACTCGATCAATTTGACAGACCGTTAGGTCTGTTTCTAGCGTGATGCGACCCTGACCGCCACCGACCCGACAGGGGGAGTTCAATGTCGAAGCAGCCGAAACAGGAGCGGGCCGAACGGACCCGCAGGTCGATCGTGCTGGGTGCGGCCACCGTGTTCGACCGGGTCGGATACGAGCGGGCCTCGCTGGCCTCGATCTGCGAGGCGGCCGGCGTCACCAAGGGGGCGTTCGCCTTCCACTTCGCCAGCAAGGCCGAACTGGCCCACGCCGTCCAGCAACTGGCGTGCGACGAGAGCCGCAGGAAGCTGGTCGCGCTGCGCCGCCCCGAGGCCTCGGCCCTCCAGGAGCTGGTCGACATGACCGGACTGCTGACCGAACTGCTGCACACCGATCCGGTGACCCGGGCCGGAGCCCGGCTCGCCCGCGAGTTCGAGACCCTGCGGGACCCGAGCGTCGACTGCCACCTGTGCTGGCTGGAGCTCTTCTGGCACACCTACCAGCGCGCCGAGGCCGACGGCAGCGCGCTGCCCGGCACCTGCGCCCGCACCGTCGCCGCACTGGTGTGGATGGCGACCATCGGCGTGGACGCGCTGGCCCGCAGCCAGCCGGCCTTCACCGACCCCGACGGGGCGGCCCCCGTCAAGAACAGCCCCCAGGAATGGCTCACCCGGATCTGGCGCGTGGTGCTGCCACAGGTGGCCTCCGCCGAGGAGCGCACCCGAGTCCGCCTGCCCTGATCCACCCCGATCCACCCCGATCCGCCCGGACGCGCCCGCCCCCACCGGAGCCGCGCCCGGGCGTGCGGGGCCCTCCCGGCCCCCGCGCCGACCCCACCTCGGCGCGGGGGCCGACCCGTCGGCGCGCCGGTCCCGGGCCCAGTACCGGAGGATGCCCCCGGCCGCGGGAGCGCGGCAGACGCGACGCCCCGGCGACGGGCCCGCGACGGGCCGTCCGCCGACGCGGACGGCCAAAAACCGACCGTCACCGGCCGGGCCGGGCAGATCGAGGGCGCGTTTTCCGGCCACCCGGCTCCCCCACCGTGTCCGAGGCCTTCGCACTATAAGGCTTCTTCTGTATACCCTGGGGATATGAAGCTCTCCAGCGACGAACGACTCGGCCAGCACCTCAAGCGGGTCGAGCAGGAGCTCACCGCGCTCAAGCACGCGGTGCTCAAGCCCTACGGCCTGGCCGTACCGCAGTACAACGTGCTGTCCGTGGTGGCCCAGGAGCCGAAGCTGTCGGGCGCGGCACTGGC
The DNA here is from genome assembly GCF_042789895.1 of Kitasatospora sp. NPDC056783. Classification (NCBI taxonomy): domain Bacteria; kingdom Bacillati; phylum Actinomycetota; class Actinomycetes; order Kitasatosporales; family Streptomycetaceae; genus Kitasatospora; species Kitasatospora sp. NPDC056783. The sequence goes on along the minus strand of NZ_JBHUAF010000008.1, from coordinate 29,939 downwards.
GCGGCGCTGCATGGTGACGCCGCAGACGATGTCCTCGGTGCTGGGCACCCTGGAGGGGCGCGGGCTGGTGGAACGCAAGCCGCATCCGATCCACAGCCACATCCTGGAGACCCGGCTGACCCGGACCGGGCGCACCCTGCTGACCAGGGCGGACGACGCGGTGGCGGCGGTCGAGGCCCGGCTCTCCGACGCGTTCACACCCGATGAGTTCGCGGCGCTGCTGGAGCAGCTGGCGCGCTGTTCGGCCGCGCTGGAAGGCGCCGGCGCCGAGATGAAGGCCACCGCCCGGGCGCACTGACACCCCCTCCTCCTCCGCCGGGCGGAGGAGGCTCGGAAATTTTTCCACCGGACCATCGACCCCCACTCCCCAGGGTGCCCGTTCTCCACGGGCACCTTTTTGTCATGGTCACGCCCGCTTTGGGACCCCACCCCCGGCCCTCCGGACGAGCCCTCCGCCGCCCTCCGAGCCCACAACTCCATCATCAGACCTGATTACTGTCGGTTGACTGTTGCTCATCAGATCTCTTATGGTCATAAGGCGCAAGCGACACAGCGGCTGTCACGCCGCTCTGATTTGGAGGATCTCCGTGTCCCAGAACCACCGCCAAGGCGGGGTCCCGAAGCCGGTGAGCACGGCTGCCGTAGCGGTGGGCCTGTTTGTGTTGGCCCTGAACCTGCGCCCGGCCATCGGCAGCGTCTCACCCATCCTCGACGACATCCAGCGCAGCCTGAACCTGTCGGACTCGGCAGTCAGCGTGCTCACCACCCTGCCCGTGCTCTGCCTGGGCATCTTCGCTGCCGCCACCCCGGCCATCTCCCGCCGCCTCGGCACCGCCGGTGCCCTGGTGGTGGGCTTCGTGGCCCTGATCGCCGGCATCCTGCTGAGGCTGGACACCTCGGTGTGGGCGATGTTCCTCGGCACCGCACTCGCCGGTGCCGGCCTGGCACTCGGCAACGTGCTGATGCCGGCCGTCGTCCGCAGCACCTTCCCCGACCGCGTCCGGCTCTACACCGGCATCTCCACGGCCATCCTCAGCGCCGGCGCCGCCCTGTCCGCGGGCATCGCCGTCCCGCTGAACGACGCGATGGGCAGTTGGAGCGGCTCACTGGCCCTGTGGACCATCCCGGCCGTCGTCGGTCTGGCGGTCTGGCTGCCGCTGGCCCGCCGCGCCCCGCGCCCTCAGCCCTCGGCCGCCGCGAAGTCGGCCGAGCCCGCCCAGGACAAGGGGTCGCTGCTCGGCGACGCCATGGCCTGGCAGGTCACCGGCTACCTGGCCCTGCGCGCACTGGTCTACTTCACCGCGCTCGGCTGGCTCCCGACCGTCCTGTCCGACCTCGGCCACTACAGCAACTCGGCCTCGGGCGGGCTGCTCTCGCTGGCCATGGTGGTCAGCGTCCCCGGCGCGCTGTTCGCCCCCGTACTGGCCGGCAAGCGCGGCACCGGACCGGTGATCACCGCGATCTCCGTCATCGGCGCGGTCTCGCTGATCGGCCTGCTCGCGGCGCCCGGCGCGGCCGCCCTGTGGGTCACCCTGCTCGGCATCACCCTGGGCGCCGGTCACGCCATGGCGCTCACCCTGATCGCGGTGCGCTCCCCCAACCCGGAGGTCACCGCCCGGCTGTCCGGCATGGTCCAGACCATCGGCTACCTGGTCGGCGGCATCGTCGGCCCGCTGCTGCTGGGCGTCCTGCACGGAGCCACCAAGGGCTGGACCGTCTCGCTCATCCTGCTGGCGGCCTTCACCCTGCCCGAGCTGGTGCTCGGTCTGATGTCCAGCCGCAAGCGGTTCGTCCGCCCGCGCACCCGCACCACCCAAGTCCAGTCCACCCCGACCGTCGCCCCGCAGCCGGCCCTGCTCGACGACTGATCCCCCAGGCCGTGTGCTCCCCCCGGGCCTCCCCGCACCCGACACCACCCCCCACGTTCCCCGAATCCCCCTAGGAGAACCCGTGTACCACGTCGCCGTCGCCTTCGACGTCATTCCTGAGCACCACGAGGAGTTCATCTCCGCCACTCACGAAGACGCCCGGGAAAGCGCTGTGGACGAGCCCTTCACCCAGCGCTTCGAGCTGGTCCAGGACGAGGCGGACCCCAACCGCTTCTACCTGGACGAGCTCTACGACGACGCAGCGTCGTTCGACAAGCACATGACCGGACCGCACTTCGCCCGCTTCTTCGAGCGAGTCGGTCACATCGCCGAGGGCCCGACCTGGCTGATCCGCGGTCACCGGATCCCGGACACCAGCGCCGCCTGACCCTCCCCGACCGCTCATGGCGCCGGGCTCGTCGCCCCCCGTTGTCGCGCCCGGCGCCATGAGCCCCTCACGACCCGCACCATCCAGAGCCAGCCCCAGTCCCGCAGGACCCTGACGAAGACGGAGGAACTCGCCATGTGCGGGCCCCAGGTTATGAACCTCGTGTACGGAGAGAACGCCGGCGCCGCCTGCGGCTGTGCCAAGGAGCAGGCCGCCGAGCCGGCCCAGGAGCAGGAGCAGGAGGGCGCCCCCGCGGTCCGCACCGAGCCGGGCCCGCTGATCCGCGGCAGCCGGGTCGCCGACCTGACCCACGCCTTCGGCAACGACTTCCCCGTCCTGGAGCCGATCGTCCTCAAGCCGAAGATCGAGCACTTCGCGCACATCGCGGACGAGGGCTTCAACGCCAACAAGCTGGAGATCGACGAGCACACCGGCACCCACGTGGACGGTCCGGCCCACCTGGTGGACGGTCCGATCTACACCGACGAGATCCCGGTGAACAAGCTGATCGCCCCGCTGTGCGTGATCCGGATAGCCGACCGGGCCGCCAAGGACCCCGACACCACGCTGACCGCCGACGACATCCTCGCCTGGGAAAGCCGCCACGGCCGCATCCCGGACGGCGCCCTGGTCGTCATGGACTCCGGCTGGTGCGACCGGATCCTCACCCCCGGCGCCTACATCAACCGCGACGAGTCCGGCGTGCCGCACTTCCCCGGCCTGGGCTTCGACGCGGCCGAGTTCCTGATCACCCAGCGCAACATCGTGGCCGCGGGCACCGACACCCCCAGCCTGGACGCCTCGAAGAACCTCCAGATCGAGGACCCGGGCGCGCACCGGATCGTGCTCGGCGAGCAGCGCTACGGCGTGGAGAACATCGCCAACCTGTCCTCCGTGCCGGACCTCGGAGCCACCGCGATCGTCGGGATGATCCGCCACCGCAAGGGCTTCGCCGGCCCGTGCCGGGTGTTCGGCATCTACTGACCGGCACCCGCCGGCCGACCGCCACTGCCCTGGACGGGCGTCACGGTCACCCGGACCGCTGCGGTCCGGGTGGCCGGTGACGTCCGTCCAGGGGTGAGGGCCCCTCTTTCGCGGGAGGCCCTCACGGCGCGGTGCGGCCGGCCGCCGTACCGCGCCGCACCACCGGTGCCCGGTCCGGGCACCGGTGCCGCCATCCGTCCCAGCACCCACATCCGCGGAGGAACCCAGCGTCATGACCAGCACCACCGCACCCACCAAGCCCACCGCCCTGGTCACCGGAGCCAACAAGGGCATCGGCCGGGAGACCGCCCGCCAGCTCGGCCGGCTCGGGATGACCGTCCTGGTCGGCGCCCGGGACGACGAGCGTGGCGAGCGGGCCGCCCGGGAGCTGCGGGAGGAGGGCCTCGACGCCCGCTTCCTGCGGCTCGACGTCACCCGTCAGGACACCGTCGACCAGGCGGCGGCCGAGATCGGCCGGGACTTCGGCCAGCTTGACGTCCTGATCAACAACGCCGCCATCGTGGAGTCCGGGGAGGTGCCGAGCGAGACCACGGTGGCGACCGCCGAGCACATCTACCGCACCAACGTCTTCGGCGTCATCGCCGTCACCCACGCCATGCTGCCGCTGCTGCGCGCGGCCGAGGCCGGGCGGGTGGTCAACCTCTCCAGCCGGCTGGCCTCGCTGCGCAAGGCCGCCGACCTCGACGCCCCGCACCGCTCGCTGCTCGCCTACAACTCCTCCAAAGCCGCGCTCAACTCGCTGACCCTGCACTACGCCCGCGAGTTCGCGGACACGCCCCTGAAGATCAACTCCGTCACCCCCGGAGCCGTCCCCACCGACCTCAGCGGCCACCAGGGCAACCGCACCGTGGAGGAGGGCGCCCGCACGGTGGTCCGCCTGGCCACGCTCGCGGCGGACGGCCCGACCGGCGGATTCTTCGACGACAGCGGCCCCGTGGCCTGGTGAGGACCGCGGGGCGGCCGAGGCCGCCGCGCGGCCTCCCCAACGGCGCTCCCGGGACGTCCCGTCCGGGCGCGCCGACTCCGCCTCCCACTCGCTCAATCCACTGCCATACTCGCTCACATGACGGATAGTCACAGAAATCTGATGGCGGACAAGACCGTCCTGATCACCGGCGCCAGCAGTGGCATAGGCGCGGCGGCGGCCCGCGTCTTCGCCCGTGAGGGGGCGGCCGTGGTGCTGGCCGCCCGCCGCGAGGACCGGCTCGCGCAGCTGGTGGCCGAGCTGCGCGACAAGGGCTGCCAGGCCTCCTACGTGGTGGCCGACCTGGCCTGCCCGCAGGACGCCGAACGGGCGGTCGCGTCCACGGTGGAGCGGCACGGCCGGCTGGACGCCGCGTTCAACAACGCGGGCATCGGCGGCGACCAGGTGCCGCTGCACCTGATGGGCGACGAGGTCTACGACACCATCATGGACACCAACGTGCGCGGCCTCTGGTACTGCCTCAAGTACGAGATCGCCGCGATGCTGGCGGCCGGCGGAGGCTCCATCGTCAACAACAGCAGCGTGGGAGGCCTGGTGGCGATCCCCGCGGCGGCGCCCTACGTGGCCTCCAAGCACGCGGTGATCGGCCTGACCCGGGCGGCCGCGCTGGAGTACGCCCCGTTCGGCATCCGGGTCAACGCGGTGGCCCCCGGGACCACCCGCAGCGAGATCACCGAGGACTGGTTCGACCGCAACCCCGGGCTGGAGGAGGCGATCCACCAGCAGACCCCGCAGGCGCGCACGGCCGCGCCGGAGGAGATCGCCGAGGCCGCGCTCTGGCTGGCCAGCCACCGCTCCTCGTACGTCACCGGGCTGGCCATGCCGGTGGACGGCGGCTACTCGGTGCGCTGAGCGGGCCGGACGAACGCGCGCGGGTGGGGGCCGCCGCAGGCCCGGCGGCCCCCACCCGCGCCCCCGGCCCGCCGGGTGGTCAGTCGGCGGCGGCCGGGCCGATCAGCACGGTGGAGAAGGCCACCGCCCCGCCCTGACGGCCGGTCACCCGGACCGCACTGCTCAGCCTGCTGTCGGCCGACACCGGGGCGGCCTCGATCCAGCACGGCTCGTCGAACTCGACGTACCGGCTGAACGCGGTGGAGACCGAGTACGGTTCGAGCGGAGCCGCCCGGGTCAGCGCCCTCGACGCCTGCTGGGCCGCCTCGATCAGCACCAGCCCGGGCACGTGGTCCACCGGGTGGTCGAAGTAGGTCCGGTTGTCGGCGTCGGTGCGCAGCAGCCAGCGGCCGGGCTCTCCGGTCGGGGAGAGCACCACGTCGGCCGGGTCGTGGCGGCCGACCAGCGGGGCCGGGGCCGGCTCGGGCAGCGGATGCTGGCGGTGGACGGCCACCTGACGGCCCCGCAGCCGGCGGTAGACGGCCGGCGCGACCCAGGTGAACGCCGCTTCCGCCCAGGCCATGGCCTGGCCCTCGTGCAGGATGAAGACGTCCAGCCTCAGACCGGTCGGCACGGAACCGCGATGACCCGTCGCAACACAGATCATCTCAACATCCAGCATGGTAGGTTTGTTATGCGACAGGGAATGGTTCTGGTTGATCTGGAAGCGGAGGCTCTGGAGCAGTGTCTGGTGCGAGAACGGAACCCCGAAGGCCGCGTGGGCGACGAGCAGGCCGCACTGTCGGACCGTCTGGGTGATCATCACCCCGTCCGCGAGGCCGTGCCCCGGCGGGAAGAAACCGCCATTGTGCTGCGGCCACGCGACTTTGAGAACGAACCGCATGTCACCGCGGCGCCCCCACTCCGTGATGATCAGCCCCGCCTCGGACGTGAGGTGGACGTGTTCCTTGCGGATCTCCCGGGAGAATCCGACCTGCTCGGGTGTGCGCTGAAGAACTTCGGACATGATGTTCCCCCCTTCAGGCTGGCCCGGTGCTCGCGACACTTGGTCGATGCCGCCCCCCGGCCACACCCGTAAGATACGGACCAGCCGGTTTGATAGTCAATGACTAGAGAATGACCAGAAGCGGAGAAAGGAGTTGCATATGGCGCAACAGCAGCGGGGACGGCGGACCAGAAGTGCGATCCTCGATGCCGCCGCCTCGGTCTTCAACGAGTTCGGCTACGAGGGGGCCACCATCGCCCAGATCCTCGCCAAGGCCGAACTGACCAAGGGAGCCCTCTACTTCCACTTCACCTCGAAGGAGGAGCTGGCCCGCGGGGTGCTCGCGGAGGCGGTGACCACCGAAGGCGTGCTGCCACAGGAGTCGAAGCTGCAGGAGTGGGTGGACGTGGGGCTGGCCCTCGCCTACCGGCTGCCGCGCGAACCGCTGCTCAGCGCCTCGCTCAAGCTCTCGCTGGACCTGAACGCGCGCCGCCTGTTCGGCACCCGGTGGCAGGACTGGGTCAGCCTGATGACCGACCTGCTCGTCCAGGCCAAGGCGGCCGGGGAACTGCTGCCGGACGTCGACCCGCAGGCCACGGCGCGGCTGCTGGTGGGCGCCTGGACCGGGGTCCAGGTGCTCTCCGAGGACCTGCCGGACTCGCCCACGCTGGAGGAGCAGGTCGCGCTGCTCTACGCGCACCTGCTGCCGGCGATCGCGGTATCCGGGACGCTGGCCCGCCTGGACACCTCGCCGGACCGGGGCGAGCGGATCGTCGCCGACTTCGTCGAGGCCACCAAGGCGGGAGCCGCAAGCTGAGTTCGCGTCAGACCAGGGCGGGACGTCCCCCGTTGGCCCGCCCGCCGGCATCGCGGCGCCGCACGCGCCGCCCGTCCTCCGAGCCGGCCGCACCGCCCCCGTCCTGAGGGCAGCGCGGCCGGCTCCGACGTGTCGCGCCGCACTGCCCACAGCGCGGCCTCCGCCCCCCGGTTCAGGTCGTCAGCGTCCACGGCCGAGGACCGTAGCGTCCTCCGCTGACACCGGGTCGGCCGGGAACCGCGGTCAGGGGCGGGTGGCGGTGACCAGCCAGGCGGCGGTGCGCAGGCGGACACCGGTGGGCCGTTCGTACGGGGCGAGGGCGGTCTACGGGGCGCCGAGGAGCTGGGTGCGCAGCGCGGCGGCGCCGGTCTCGGCGAGCCAGCCGGCCAGGGTGCGCAGTCCGGGGTGGATGACCCGCAGGGCCTCGATGTCGGCGTGCCAGCGGTGTCCGGCGGCCCACTGGTCTCGGACCTCGGCGAACTCCGGGTTCAGTGCGGCGGCTTCGTCGTGGGTGAGCTGCCGGTAGCGCACCGGGATTCCGGTGGCGGCGCTGATCGCGGCGGCGGCCTCGACGGGGGTGGGGGCGTCGCCGGCCAGTTCCAGGGTCCGTCCGGCGAAGCGCTCGGGCTGGTCGAAGGCCAGGGCCGCGAACTCGGCGATGTCCTCCAGGGCGATGACCTGGAGGGGGTCGCCCGGGGTGAAGAGGTGGCGGTGGACGCCGTCCACGATCCCGTCGAGGCTGAAGCCGTTGATCCCGAGGTAGTTGGTCATGAACCGCACCGGGCGCAGCACGGTCACGAGCGGGATGCGTTCGCGCAGGTACTCCTCGGTGCGGCGTTTGCCGGGTGCGGTGAAGGCGGCTCCGGTGGTGGAGGCGACGCCGGTGAAGACCACCTGGCGGATGCCGGTGGCGGCTGCCGCGTCGGCCAGGGCGCGGCCTCGGGCGAATTCCCGTTCGGTGTCGGTTCCCGACGGGCCGTAGGCGACCGGGGGTACGGCGAACAGGGCGGTGGCGCCGGCCAGTGCGGGTCCGAGGCCGGCGGGGTCGTCGAGGTCGGCGTGGGCGAGTTCGGCTCCGGCGCGGGCGAGGGCGACGGCGGCGGGTGCGGTGCGGTCGCGCACCAGGGCGCGGACCGGGCGGCCGGCGGCCAGCAGGCGGCGTGCGGTGGCGCCGCCCTGTTTGCCGGTGGCGCCGGTCACGGCGACGAGGCCCCGGGCGGTGTCGGTTTCGATGCCGGGGCGGCGGGTGGGTGCGGTGGTCATGTCGTCCTTCCTCGTCCCCGGGGCGCGGTCGGCGGGGAGCCGGTGTGGCCGGCCCGGGGTATCTGGGATACTCCAACCCGGTTGGCTCCGGGGGGACAAGGGGTTTCGTGACATGACGTCGGTGACCGATGGCGGCGGTGGTGGCGGTGAGCGGGCGGACGCCCGTCGCAACCGGGCGAAGGTGCTGGCGGCCGCCGGGGAGGCGTTCGCCGAGCACGGGATCGACGTCCCGCTCGGCGAGGTGGCGCGCCGGGCCGGGGTGGGCGCCGGCACCGTGTACCGGCACTTCCCGAGCAAACAGGCCCTGCTGGAGGCGGTGTTCGCCCGGCAGCTGGACGAGCTGGTCGCCTCCGGCGAGCGGCGGATGGCACGGTCCGCGCCCACCGAGGCGTTCTTCGGGTTCCTGCTGGAGGTCGTCGGGACGTCCGGGCGGCGCGGGCCGGTGTGCGAGGTCGTCGCGGCGGACGGGAGTTGGCCGCACCCGCTGCTCACGGCCTCGGTGCTGCGCTTCCGCCAGGTGCTGACGGCGTTGCTGCACGCGGCGCAGCGGGCGGGCGGGGTGCGGGCCGACCTCGGCCCCGACGACGTCGCGTCGTTCGCCGCCGGGTGCGTGTCGATGGTCGGTGCGCGTCGTGACCGGGCGGCGGGTCTCGGTCTCGCGCGGTTGGCGCTGGAGGGTCTGCGGCCTTCCGGTTCCGTCACGGAACATCCGGTCTTTCGTGACGGTCTCGCGAGCGGCTGCGCGGAGTGCGGGGCGGCGCTCACGGTCCGGCCCACCGGCCGTCCGGTGCGCTACTGCGGTGCCACCTGCCGTCAGCGGGCCCGGCGCCGGCGCCTCGCCGGCTGAGCGGCGCGGACGGACAACGCGCATAGGGGTGCCGGCCCGCGCCGTGCGGCGGGGGCCGACGCCCGTGCGCGGCAGGTCAGTTACGACGCGACTGGCCGAAATGAGTCCTTCCGCTTACGCGGGGGCTCCTGGGCCGGACTGCCGACGAAGGCGGGTCCGGGGGCTGTTACGAAACAAGTCCTTTTCTCGGTATGGGTGCTTCTCACCGGTCAACAGCGCTGACCTGCGCCGATGCCGCCCCAACTACCCCACCACCGCACCGTGGTAGCCTGATGGCGGTCGGGCACACGTATGCCCGGCACGGTGCCCGCCTCGATGGCGGGCTTTTTCGTTTCCGCTTCAGAAGACCCCCGTCAGCCACGCTGGCGGGGGTCTTCTGCGTTCCCGGGGTTCGGGGAGGTCGAGGTGTCGGTTCGGGTGCTCCTGTGTGTCGTGCTGGTGGGAGTCCTGGCAGTGGTCTGCGTCGTGGCCATGGTGATCCATGGCCTGCTGGCCAGGATCGCGATGAGCCGGGCGCGTCCGGAGGACCTGCCCCGGCTCCTGGCGGACAGCGGGAAGACGCTGACGGGCTTGTTCGGTTTCTTCAGTCGCCGGGTGCCCCTCCCCCGGGACGCCTCCGTCGGTCCCGTCGGGCAGGCTTCCGCCACCGAAGAGGAAGGAGAAGCACGTTGAGGCGCCGGATCTACGGGCCCGATCACGACCCCGTCTCCCGCCACCTGGGCGAGGACGTCATCGGCCCGGCCCTTGAGACGGTCCTGGGAAGCGGTGGCCGCACGCTGCTGCTGCACCTCCTCCACGGTGCGCCGATCAGCCAGATCGCCAAGCAGGCGCGTGTCCCCGCGTCCTCCATCTCCGACTACACGGCGCATCAGCTCGAACGCCTGGCCGCGTCGGAGCACGCGCAGGCGCTCCGCGAGGAGTTGAGCGATCCGCACGGGCCGCGCTACTCACCCGAGGTCTGGGCTTCGAGGAACGCGGTGCCGATCCACCGGTGCGAGAGGAAGGGCTGCCCGTCGCCTCCGTTCACCCAGCCGGCCACCGGACGCCCTCGGCGCTTCTGCGGCAACGCCTGCCGCCAAGCGGCCTACCGGGCGCGGAAGCCGGCCGAGTCCGTGGCGGCCACCGCGCCCACGGCCGCCGCGCGAACCTACCGCCTCACCTCCTACTCCGACGCGCCGCCGCAGTTCCCCGCGCGCATGGTTCCCTGGGGAAAGAGGTGGTTCGCCGAGTACATGCGGTACCTCGACCGCACCTTCGAGGAGTGGTCGTCGCCACCCGCGCCATCTCCTCAAGAGCATGGGCGCATCGGGATGTTCGGGGTCGGCATGAGGTCGGCCATCCACCTCCTCGCGCCGCTCCGCAGGCGGACCCAGGACGCCCCCCAGCGGCCGGTCGCCGGTGACGTCACGGACGAGGTCGCGGAACTCCTGCGCCTGGTCGCGCCCGTGAGCCGCACGACCGCGCCGGGCGCCCCCGGGCGCCGGTCCGTCCTCGCCTCTCCCAGGCACCGCATCCTCGGCACGGTGC
>NZ_JBHUAF010000008.1:0-19392 GCF_042789895.1 Kitasatospora sp. NPDC056783 | reverse complement strand
GGCTGGGCCCCGGGCGTTCGTGGGTCCCCCTGCCGGAGCCGCTCACGCCGCCTCGCACCTGGGCGTGCCCGCCGCAGCCGGGCCACGGGCCGCAGCGGAAGCCCGCCCTCCCGGGGGCGGACCGGCGGCCGACACCATGGGTGACCCCTCGCCGACACCGAAGCCGCCGACGGTCACGGTAGGACGGGGGCGGCCAAGCCGCAGGGCCCGGACCGCGCCAAGCGGTCCGGGCCCCGACATCACGAAACTACTGATCAACCATCACATCGCGCTGCACTGACCGGACTTGGGCCCGTTCACCGTGTTCGCGAGCCCCCCGTCGACCGGCGCCGGCTTGTTGCCGGAGCAGTCCAGCGGCCCGCGCACGGTGGTGCCGGCCAGCAGGGTGGTGCCCGTGTTCAGGGCGGCGTGCAGGGGGCCGGCGACGGTGGTGCGCAGGATCGCCGTGGTGCCGGTGGTGCCGCTGACGGCGACCGGGCCGTTGACGGTGGTGTCGCTCAGCACCAGGGTGCTCGCGCCGCGCGCGGAGAGCGGGCCGTTGACGGTGGAGTCGACGGCGACCAGGGCCGCGCCGGGCTGCACCAGGACCGGGCCGTCGATGCTCGCGCCCTGGAGGCAGGTGACGCCGGAGGTGACGGCGAGCGAGGAGTGCTTGCCGCGCACGGTGGTGGTGCAGGCGGGCACCGCGCCGACGGTGAGCGGCTGTTCGGCCTTCACCCCGCCGACGGTGACGCTCAGCGTCCCGCTGCCCGGGCGCAGCCCGGTCAGGGTGGCGGTGGCCGGGTCGTAGGCGGCGACGGCGGTGCGCGGGGCGCTCGCGGCGGTGCCGATGTGCACGCCGGTGCCGCCCCACTGGGCGGTGACCGGCCAGGCGACGGGCACGGTGCGTTCGCCGTCCTGGCGGAAGGTGGCGTCGACCGGGGCGGTTTCGAGCAGGCCGAGGGCGGTGGGGGCCTTGAGGTCGACGGTGTCGGCGCGGGCCCGCGTCTCGGCGCGCAGCCAGGCGGAGGCGTCGTCGGTGACGGCGTAGGGGTCGGTGACGCGGCCGGCGGCGGGGTTGACGCCGAGCATGGTCCAGCCGGTGAAGCCGCCTCGGTCGGGTTCGGAGGCGGGGCCCTTGCCGGAGTTGCCGTTGATCAGGTGCGGGACGCCGTCGATGCTCTGGGCGTGGAAGGCGCCGACGTGGCCGGTGACCATGGCGGCGGACTTGCCGCCGGTGCGGAAGTCGGCGAGCCACTGTTCGACGAGGGCGGCTTCCTTGCGGTCGCCGAGCCGGCTGCCCTGGTCGGGCAGCGGGTCGCGGGTGGGGTGGTGTTCGAAGAGCAGCAGGCCGGTGATGTCCGGGTCCTTGGCGGCGCCGTCGAGGGCGGTGCGCAGGGTGGCGATCTGGTCGAAGCCGCCGGCGCGCAGGGTGCCGAGCGAGCTGTCGAGGGTGACGAAGCGGGTGCCCTTGACGTCGAACACCTGGGTGGTGTCGCCGAAGGCGGCCTTGAAGTTGTCGATGGTGCCGGGGCCCATGACCTCGTGGTTGCCGGGCACGTAGTGCCAGGGGATGCCGTGGCCGGTGAGCTGGTCGAACTCGTCCAGGACCTTGCGGGCGAGGGCGAAGTCGGCGGGGGCGGCCTCGTCGACGAGGTCGCCGTCGATGACGAGCAGGTCGGGCTTGGCGGCGGCGATGTCGCGCAGGGTGCGGCGGGCGGCCTGGACGATGTCGCTGTCGGGGGCGCGGGCGATGAACTGGGCGTCGGACATGACGGCGACGCGCAGCGGGCGGCCGTCGACGGTGCCGTGGGTGAGGACGACGGGGTCGGTGATCTTGGGCTGGACGGGCAGTTCGACGTCGGGGGCGACCTTGACGCGCAGGTCGGCGAGGGTGAGTGCGCCGGTGTAGGAGCGGGCGGCGCTGGTCTCCATCAGGCGGAAGCGCTGGAAGGTCAGCGGGTACTGGACGCCGGCGGGGACGGGGAACTCGACCTTGCGCCAGCCGGTCCAGGTGACCATCGGGGCGTCGAGGTTGGCGGTGACGCCGGCGGCGGTGCGGTACTGGACGCGCGGCCAGGCGCCGTTGCCGTCGCCCTCGATCCACAGGCTGAGGGAGCGGGGCTGGCCGGGCAGCACGATGCCTTCGGGGGCGATGGCGTACTGGCCGCGGGTGCCGGTGGAGTGGGTGAAGTCGTAGGCCAGGCGCAGGCCGTGGGCGCCGTCGGGGCCGGGGGCGGGGGTGAGGGAGCCGCCGGGGGCGCGGTCGTTGCCGGATTTCCAGGCGGCGGCGTCGGAGAAGTCGGCGAAGGGCTTCTCGGTCATGCCGACGGTGACGGCGACCGCGCTCTTCAGGGAGCCGACGGTGAGTTCGAGGGTGGCCGAGGTGCCGTCGGCCAGGGCCTTGAGGGCGATGGTGCCGTCGGCGGCGGTGCTCGTCTCGACGACGCCCTGGCCGCCGGTGACCTTGATGTCGGCGGCTTCGACGGGTGCGCCGTGGCCGAGCGCGTCGTAGCCGGTGACGGTGAGGCGGGCGGTGGCGCCGGCGCCGTCGAGGGCGATCGGTTCGCTGCCGGCGGTGATGCGCACCGCCGGGCCGAGCACGGTCAGGGCCAGCGTGGACTTCTCGGCGTCCTTGGCGGTGACGGCGATCTCGGCGGGGCCGGGTTCGCGTCCGGTGACGACGGCGTCCAGGCCGTGGCCCTCGACGCTCACCGTGGCGCCGGTGGCGGTGGACCAGGCGGTGGCGGGGGCCTTGGCGGTGACGGCGCCGTAGGCCTCGTCGTGGGGCAGGGCGCGGACGGTGCGGTGCAGGCCGGGGAAGAGGCGGGCGGCGGTGTCCACCGCTTCGGCGGGGCGCAGCCGGAAGCCTCTGGCCTGGCCGGAGCCGGGGGTGGAGAAGAGGCCGAGGCCGTTGGCGACGGCGCGTTCCCCGCCGTTGTCGGAGGGGTTGCTGACGGTGGCGGCCTGCTGGGCGCCGGGCAGGCGGGCGGCCATGGCGGCGGAGCCGCCGCCGTCCATGTTGAGGGCGTTGTGGGCGCCCATGTCGCGCATCAGGACGGCGAGGTCGGGGAGGTTGATGCCGGGGCTGTCGGCCTGTCGGCCGTCGATGGTGACCAGGTACATGCGGCGGTTGTCGGCGGAGAAGCCGACGGCGGTGCGGGCGTTGGGCTCGTTGGCGTCGTTCTCGCCGGAGCGCTGGGCGACGCCGTCGGCGACGAGGACCTGGTAGCCGCCGACGGCGACGGCGACCTCGCCGAAGGAGGCGCGCGGGCGGTAGCCGACGGTGACCCGGTCGCCGGGCTTGAGGGCGCGCAGGGCGCGGGCGCCGGCTTCGCGGCCGGTCAGGACGGTGGTGCCTTCGGGGACGGCGGCGCCGAGGTTCTGGCGCACCTCGGTGACCGTGCCGTCGCGCAGTTCGACCTCGGTGACGTCGGTGGAGCCGCCCGCGACGTGGGCGCGGGTGGCGTCGCCCCAGGCGGGGGTGAACACGCCGACGCCGTCGGCGGGCAGGCCGTAGGTGTTGACGCCGCTGAGGGCGATCTCCTGGCCGCCGGGCAGGCCGGCGTGGCCTTCGAGGAAGACCTGGGCCATCCGGGCCAGTCCGTCGGTGCCGATGGTGACGGCCTGGTTCCAGCCCTCGACGGGGGCCTGGATCAGGCCGTCCTTGCGGGAGACGCCGACGCCGAGCGGGGCCTCGGAGGCGTTCATGTCGAAGTAGTCGCCGTTGATCGCGGCGACGGCTCCGGCGCCGTGGGCCATGTCGGTGACGGTCTGGCGGGTGGTCACCTTGCCGGAGGACAGGTAGTCGACGCTCAGGCCCTTGGTGTCGAGGTCGGCGACGAGGACCTTGCCGCGGATCCAGCCCTTGCCGCCGAGGCGGTCGAAGGAGGTCATGGTCAGGCCGGGGGCGACGGGGGTGACCTCGCGGCGGGTGACCACGGACTCCCCCGGGCGGTCCAGGACCAGGCCGGGGTCGGCGGCGCGGGCGGTGTCCTTGGCCGGGGCGGGGGCGGCCCAGGCGGGGGCGGCGAGGCCGGGCAGGCCGGCGGCCAGTGCGGTGGCCAGGGCGAGCGTGCCCAGGGCGCGGCGGCGGGCGCGGGTGCGGGCGGGCGCGGTGGCGGCTGCGGTCGGGGGTGGCATGTGGGGCTCTCCTCGTACGGCGGCGGGCTCGGGGGCGTGCGGCGGTGTGCGGGGCGCCGCGGTCGTCGTTCGCCCGCGGGCGGTGCGGCCCGGGGTGTTTTCCCCCAGGCCGCAGGCAGTCAACCGTGCACGGACGACCTCCGGTTCACGGCTCGGTGAACCGGTCCGCTCGGTGCCGCGAACAGGCCGGCCGATCCGGTGGGAACATCCGTAAAGCTGACGTACCGCCACAGAGCGGGCTTCGGCGGTTGCCCCTCCCCCAGGGGCAGGGGGCACAGTGGCGGGCGTGCCGGAAGACGTGATCACCATCGGCGAACTCGCCGCCCGCAGCAGGCTCAGCCTCAAGGCCCTGCGGCTCTACGACGAGCGGGGACTGCTGCCGCCCGCCCTGGTCGACCCGGGCAGCGGGGTGCGCCGCTACGGGCCGGCGCAGGTGGAGCGGGCCCGGCGCATCGCGCTGCTGCGCGCCGCCGGGCTGCCGCTGGCGCGGATCGCGGCGGTGCTGGACGCCGGCGCCGCGCGGGGCGAGCGGGCGCTGCTGGAGTACTGGCGGGAGCGGGAGGCCGAGCACGCGGCCCGCCGGGAGGCGGTGGGCTACGCCCGGGAGGTCCTGGCCGGCGGGAGCGCCGCCGTGTTCGAGGTCGCCGAGCGCGAGGTGCCCGAGCGGCTCGTCCTGTTCGTGCGCCGGCACGTGGACGCCGCCGCGCTGCCCGGTTTCCTCGCCGAGGCGGGCGAGTTGCTGCTGGGGCGGCTGCGGGAGGTGGGGGCGTGCCTGTCGGCGCCGCTGTTCGCGGTGTTCCACGGCCTGGTGGGCGAGGACTGCGCCGCCCTGGTCGAGGTCTGCGCCCCGACCCCGGACGCGGTCGGGCCGCACGGGCCGTTCGGGGTGCGCGTCGAGCCGGCGCACCGTGAGGCGTACACCGGGCTGGCCCGGCGGCCGGCCGCCGCGATGGCCGCCGTCCACGACGCGGTGGGGGCGTGGGTGGCCGCCCGCGGGTACCGGCGGGGCGGGCCGAACCGGGAGGTGTACCACCCGCGGTGGGCGACGGCCGGGCCGGACGAGCACGTCATGGACGTCGCCGTGCCGCTGGCCTAGGTCCCGGACAGGGCCTGGGGCCGGCCAGGGCCTGGTGTTCCCGGCCGCCCGTCACGCCCACCGGAGTGCGCTCACACCGCCGCGGGGACCCGGGGTTCGCTCGCGGCGGGCTTCGCGCGCAGCAGCCGGCTCGTGAATGCGCTCAGCACCAGCCCTCCGGCGGCCAGCGCGGCCCCGCCCACCGGCACGAGGAGCACGCTGTGCCCGCCGGAGAGGATGGCGCCGCCGAGCCAGCTGCCGAGCGCGATTCCGACGCAGAAGGCCGAGTTGTTGACGGTGAGTGCCATCGCGGCCGACGTGGGTCCCGCCGAGACGACGATCTGGGAGTTGAGTGCCGGGATGGTGGCGAAGTACGCGGCGCCGAGCACGCAGAACAGGACGGCCACCGCCCAGGTGCTCCGGGCGAGCAGGGCGAGCAGGAGCAGGGCGGCGGCGGAGGCGCCGAGGGTCGCGAGTACCGCGGTGCGCAGGTGGCGGTCGGCGGCCCGGGCCCCGATCAGGTTGCCGGCGATGCCGCCCAGGCCGTAGAGCCAGAGCAGGACGGTGACGGTGGAGGAGTCGAATCCGGCGCCCTGCGTCAGGTAGGGCGAGGCGTACGTGTACAGGGAGAACACGCCGCCCGTGCCCAGCACGATGACCAGGGCGACCAGGAGCATGGGCGCGGGAACGGCGAAGCGGCGCCGGCCGGCCGTCGTCGCGGGAGGGGCGCCGGGGGCATCGGCGGGTGCGGGCGGGGCGGTGTGGCGCAGGAGCAGCAGGGTGGACAGCAGGCTGAGCACGGCCAGCGCCCAGAACGTGGCGCGCCAGCCCCAGTTGTCGCCGACCACCGTTCCCGCCGGCACGCCGACGACGGTCGCGAGGCCGATGCCGAGCGTGACCTTGGCTCCGGACGCGGCCCGCCGGTCGGGCGGCGCCATGTCGCGCGCGGCCGCGACGAAGACGGCGATGAGGGTGGAGTGCGACAGGGCGCTGACGACCCGGCCCGCGACCAGCCACCCGAAGTCCGGGGCGAGCGCGGCGATGACGTTGCCGAGGATGAACACGCCCATCATGGCGGGCAGCAGGACCGCGCGGGGGAACCGGGCGGTGAGGACCGTCAGACAGGGGCCGGCGACCACGACGACCAGCGCGTACACGCTGATCAGCATGCCGACGGCGCTCAGGGAGACGCCGACGTGCTCGGCGATGTTCGGGAGGATTCCGGCGATGACGCTTTCCGCGGTGCCGACGCAGAAGGTGCAGAGCATCATCGCGAGGACGGGCAGGGGCATGGTGGTGCTCCTCGGAGGTCGGGCTCGGGCGACGGGCCGTGCGCGGGTGCCCATTGCCGGGACGGCCCGGCAATGGGCACGGCGCCAGGGGGGTCAGGGAGCGTCGACGGTGACGGGCTTCTCGGCGGCCTCCCGGAGCGGGGGCCGCGGTGCGGTGAGCGGGGCGGTGAGCGGGGCGCCGACGGCCTGGGCCTCCCGGGCCCGGGCGCGGGCCCGCGCCCGGCGCGACCAGGCGCGCATCGCCGGCCGTTCCACTCCCACGTACAGCAGCCAGGCCAGGAGCAGGCTCACCGCGGCGACGAGCGCCGCGACGCCGACCGCCTCGACGGCGGAGTCGGCCTCCTTGAAGCCGAGGCGTTCCTGGGTGAAGGACAGCAGTGTCTGGTGCACCAGGTAGAACGCGAAGGACACTTCCCCGAGCCACATCCACACGCGTCCTGCGAGCGCCGTTCCCGTACCGTGTGCGTCCCGGTCCGCGGTCGCCGCGATGAGCAGGGCGAACGGGGCGACGACGACCGCGTTCAGGGAGAACAGGAAGGGCACGTTCAGGCTCACCACGTAGGCGACCGCGGCGAGGGCCGTGGCGGGCAGGACGCCCAGTCCGATCCAGCGGCCGGCGAGCACGATCCGGGCCATCAGGATGCCGAGGGCGAAGTCGAGGACCCGGGTGATCGGGAAGATGTAGACGAACCACATCTGGTTGACGGAGTGGCCGTAGAGCGGCGACTTGGCGTGGTTGGGCCCGAAGGCGTCCCCCGCCGGGACGAGTTGGGCGACCACCGGGAGAAGCGCGATCGCCGCGGCGACCCCGGCGGCCCACCACCACAGCCGGCGGGCCCCGATCCGGGAGATCAGCCGGTGGAGCACCGGGAACAGCAGGTAGAAGACCAGCTCGCAGGAGATCGACCAGCTGGGGTTGTTGATGCTGAAGAACACGTCGTCGCGCGGTATCCAGGCCTGGAGCAGGAAGAAGTTGGGGACGGCCCGGTCCAGGGTCGCGGAGGCCGACGCGTACAGCACGAGGGCGAGGACGAAGGCGACGACGTGGTTGGGGTAGATCTTCGCCAGTCTGCGGCCCCAGAAGGCGGGGGCGTTGTCCTTGTCCCTGGCCGACCAGGTCAGGACGAAACCGCTGAGGACGAAGAAGAAGGTGACGCCGGCCCAGCCGCCGTTCTTCAGGGCGGCGGCGAACGGGCCGTGCCCTGCCTCGGGGGTCGAGTAGGCGTCGAGCATGGACAGATGGAAGAGGAAGACCAGGAAGGCGGCGAGGAACCGCATTCCGGTGAGGGACGGGAGGCGGGCGGCGGAGCCGGGGCCGGCCTGGGACACGAGGACCACCTGAGGACGTGGGGTGACAGCGGGCGGTGTGGTGCCGGGTCCTGTCCGGCCGATCTCGGCGGATCGGCCGGACAGGGCCTAGAGCGGGCGGATCGACTGGGCGTGCCGGAAGAACCCGGTGGGGTCCCAGGCGGCCTTGACCTTCTGCAGCCGCGGGTAGCCGGCCTTGTAGTAGAGCTCGTGCCAGGGGACGCCGGAGGTGTTCCAGGCGGGATCGCCGAGGTCGACGTCGGCGTAGTTGACGAAGCAGCCGTCGTTGGTGTCGTTGGGCACCGGCACCCCGCCGGTCGCGGCGAACATGTCGCGGTAGCACTCGCGGACCCAGCCGAGGTTGGCCGCGTCGTCGGCCTCGTCGTTCCAGAGGGAGACGACCTGGTACTTCAGTACCGAGTCGCGCTGGGGCACGGCGGTGTCGTGGGCGGCGACCTTGTTCACCGCTCCCCCGTAGGAGGCGATCATCAGCAGGGTGCTGGGGTTGCCGAAGTCGTCACGGGTCAGGTGCCGGTAGGCGGCCGCGATCTGCGCGTCGGTGTAGTTGCGCTTGGCGTAGACCGACTTGCCCTTGAACCGGACGGTGGGGTCGGGGCCGGTGAAGCCGGGCCACTGGACCGCGTGCAGCCACGCTATACGCCGGTACTGACGCACCTGCGGCTTCCCCACCCCGACCGACACCTCGTCGATGTAACGCTGGAGCAGGCGCTCGGCGCCGGGGGCGTCGGCGTCGATCAGGGAGTCGAGCACCACGGCTCCGGCCGACTTGTGGAAGGTCTTGAGCTGGCTGAACAGCGCGGTGTACGGGGAGTCGGGGGCGCTGTTGCGGGCGTGCCAGTCGCCGTGGTTCAGCATCAGCCGGGTGAACCGGGCCTCGGTCAGGTCCTGCCAGGGCCAGGCGACCTCGCTGAGCCACACCTCCCGGGGCGGGGTCGGCAGCTGGGCGGCCGGGTCCGTGCCCGTGGCGCCGGGCGACCGCAGCCAGTAGCGGGTCACGACACCGAAGTTGCCGCCGCCGCCACCGGTGTGCGCCCACCAGAGTTCCCGGTTGGGGTCGTCGGCCTCGCGCGTGGCGGTGACCACGCGTGCCTTCCTGTCGGCCCCGACCACGACGATCTCGATGCCGTACAGGTGGTCGACCGCGAGTCCGTCGCGCCGGCTCATCGAACCGTAGCCGCCGCCCTGGATGTGTCCGCCGGCCGCGACGGTGGGACAGTTACCCGCCGGGAGGTAGACGCCCCAGCCCTTGTACAGGCGCTCGTAGACACGGCCCAGGGGCACGCCGGGCTGCACGGCGAAGGCGCGCCGCCCGGGGTCGTACGAGACCTCGGTCATCTGGGACAGGTCCAGGATGATCGCGATGTCCTGGGTCGTGGTGAAGTCCTCGTAGCAGTGGCCGCCGCTGCGTACGGCCAGCCGGCGTCCGGAGTCGACCGCGTCCTGGACGGCCGCGACGACGTCCTGGGTCGTGGTGACGAGGCGGATCTGATCCGGATTGCCGACCCAGCGCTGGTTGGTGCCGCGGCGCAGGTCGGCGTAGCGGCGGTCCGCCGGGCCCACCAGGACCGGCGGGGCGGCCGGGGGCCCGCCGGCCGGCCGGGGTCCGGCCGCTTGCGCGGCACCGGCCCCGGCGACACCGGCCCCGGCGGCGCCGAGCGCGAGGGCGCCGCCCGCGGCGGCCGAGCCGGAGAGGAATTTTCGGCGGTTCAGGGTCGTCATCGATGAGTCCTCGTGATCGTGGTGTGGTGACGCCCGCCGCACCGGCTCCGGGGAGCCGGACACGACGGTGACGGCGAAGGCGCGGCCGGGGAACCGCGCGGCGCACCGGGTGCCGGCCGGGCGGCGGACGCGCGGGGAAGGAGGAGCGGGAAAGGAGGAGCGGGGAAGGCTGACACGCGGGAAAGCCGGAGGAGCGGGTCAGTCCCCGTCGGCGCCGAGGCGTACGCCGAACCAGCCGAGGGTGTCGGCGACGCGCTGCGCCTCGGCGGTGTCGAGCGCGGTCGGGCCCAGGACGACACCGCGTTCCCGGAACCGCCGCAGGGCATCGGGGGCCAGGGCGACGGCCGTGCCGGGGAACAGGCACCTCTCCGCGTAGTGGACGCTTCGGTCCGCGGTGACCGAGAAGCCGGTGGTGGACCACAGGAGGTAGGGGGCCCGGGCCCCGCGTACCGCCAGGCGGGACCAGCGCTCGGTGCCCAGGTCGCGCTCCAGGGCCGCGTACAGCAGCTGGGCCGCGGCGAGGGCGGCGAGTCCCCGCATCGCCTTGGCCTCCCAGCTTCCGGCCAGGTCGAGGTGGGCGTTCACCGCGGTGTCGATGCCCGGGAGCGAGCACTCGATCGCCACGGGGCGCGCGGGCAGCGGGACGCCCTCGGTGACCGCCGCCTCCAGCGCGGTCAGCACCGTGTCCATGGCCCGTCGGTAGCCGGCCAGGGAGAGCACGGGGCCCACCGTGGCGGCCCGGCCGCCGGCCGAGGCCGCGAGGAGGTCCGCCGGGCCGGCGCCGGGGCGCAGCGCGGGTGTTCCGGGGAGGAGGTGGCCGCGGACGCCCTCCTCGGTGCCGGTGTCCGTCCGCGGCGCCGGCGCGGAGGCCGGTGTGTGGCGGTGGTCGAGCCAGACGGCCACTCCTGCCGCGGCGGCCTTGTGGAGCGGGTCGGCGGGGCGGGCCGGTAACTGGACGAGTGTGTTCAAGGGGAACCCCCGTGATGATGTGTCCGCTTCGGTCAGGGATGGTCGTGCCAACGCAGGTCTCCGGGTGTGGCGCGCCGGGCCGTCGTCGTCGTCTCGTAGGGCAGGGACCCGTCCGGCATGTGGATCAGCTCCATCTGGATGCCGATGGCGGTGCCGAAGTACAGCCAGCGGTCTCCGGCGATCGGCCCTGCGGTGATCGTTTCCGGTTCGCCCATCAGGGTCACGCCGGGCCGGCGGCGCAGGTGGGCGGCGGCGGCGTCCACGTCGTCGACGTAGAAGGCGAGGTGGTGGCCCCCGACGTCGCTGTTGCGCGGGGGGCGCCTGTTCGCGGCGCCCGTCCCGCACTGCGAGAGTTCGCAGTTGGCCGTGGGGCCGGTGCGCAGCACCACCTGCCGGGTTCGCTCGGCTGCGGGCGGCTGGTGGCCGGCGTGGTCCGCCGGTGTGCCGTCGTCCGTCCTCTCGACGACCTCGGCGCCCAGGACGTCGGTGAAGAACGCGGTCGCCGCGTCCAGGTCGGCCACCGTGTAGCCGACGCCGTCGACGCCCAGCAGGCCCAGCGGTCCTCCGTGCCCGGCGGTGCCGGGTGGCGGCGCGGGGACGAACCGTCCTGTGGTGCGCGGTTCCTCGTGGGCGTCGGGCCGCGGGGGTCCGACCAGGGCGAGCGTCATGCCCCACGGGCTCAGGTACCACCGCCGTTCCTCCCGGGGGTGTCGGCCGTGGCCTTCCGCGGGGCCGAGTGGCGCCGCGCCGGCCGCCAGCAGCCGTTCGCCGGCGGCTGCCGGGTCCGCGACCCGCAGGGCCAGGTGGTGGCCGCCCACCTCGTTCGGTCCGGGCGGGGAGGTGACCTGACCGGGTGCCGTGTACTCGAAGAGTTCCAGGTTGCTGTACGGGCCGAGCCGGACGAGGGCGACCTGGGCCGTGGCCCTGGGGTGGACGCCCAGTTTGCGGGTCATCCAGTCACCGGACGGGTCCTCGACCGGCCCCTCCCGGTAGCAGAGTTCGCCGCCGCACACGTCGGTGAAGAAGGCGACGGCCTCGTTCAGGTCGGGCACGGTGAACGCGTAGTGGTCCACCGCCCGCGCCGTCGGCAGGCCGGCGAGCGCTGGTGCGGTCGGTGTCGTCGCGGTACTGGGCATGCGGTCCCCCCTTCGGA
Organism: Kitasatospora sp. NPDC056783; assembly: GCF_042789895.1. Taxonomy (NCBI): domain Bacteria; kingdom Bacillati; phylum Actinomycetota; class Actinomycetes; order Kitasatosporales; family Streptomycetaceae; genus Kitasatospora; species Kitasatospora sp. NPDC056783. Next base: position 7,733 of record NZ_JBHUAF010000008.1, on the reverse strand, counting down.
AGCGCGCCGGGTGCCTGTGGCCCCGCGCGGGCACAACGAATCCCCTCGGCGGGCGGCCCGGCCCCGGATGGGGGCGGCGGGCAGTCCGGCCGATGGCGACAGTAGAGGACAGTCGTTGCGTACGCAAGGAGTGTGGAGCTGGCCCTGGATGTGACCGTCCCTGAATAATGGCCCCTGAGCTGCGAGTTGATGGTCCGTAAGGCCAGATTCGGAAACGTGACGTCGGCAAGGAGCGGCCAGCTCATTGTGCGAGCATGAAAAAATCCGGCTGCCTGCGGGCTTCCCCCATTCGCGCGGGCTCGTATACTCGACCCGGCGACCGGCCTCTTCGGAGGCCGGCTCGGCGGATCGAGATGCCGGATCCGCCGGTGGCGTTCGACGGGGAGTCACAGGTGGGCGGTCCGGGTCACGGCGGCGGGAGCGACGGAGACCGGCCCGCCACCGGCGGCCGGGGCAGGCCCGGTCCCGGCACGCGCGTGTATCGTGAAGTGGCCCGCGTCCAGGAAGAGGTGGCCCAGCTCGGTGTCGGGATCCGCCCTCACCCTCCCCCGCTCCCGGAGCTGACGACGAGCCTCCCCGACACACAGAAGAGCAGAAGAAGGCAACAGCCATGCGATCGCGCAAGGAAGACAGCATCGAGCTGTGGAGCCAGTTGTCCGTGCTGGTCGCGGAGGTCGGGACCCAGCTGGACAGGAGGCTGTCCGAGGACTTCGAGCTCGGACTCACGGACTTCCTGTCCCTCCAGGCCCTGAGCGCCGGCGACCCGGCCGGCATTCGCATGAACGAGCTGGCCCAGCAGCTCGGACTCAACCAGTCGTCGGCCACCCGGGCCGTGGCGCGCCTGGAGAAGCGCGAGCTCGCGGAGCGCGTCGCCCACGAGACGGACCGCCGGGGCGTGGTCGTCCGCATCACCGAGGCCGGCCGCTCGATCGCCGCGGACATAGGCGGGCTCTTCCGCCAGGAGGTCGGCATGGCCCTCGAAGTGGCGGCCCTGGACAGCAGGACCAGTTCGGTGGTGGCCCGCTTGCGCTACGCCCCGACGCTCGACCGCTGACCCGCCCGCGAAGCCCCTGCCGTGACCGGCAGGGGCTTTGTGCTGCGCCGCGCGCGCCGGGAGCCCGGGACAGGGCGAGGAATCTCCTTGCGTGCGCATGATTCAAACTTCGCCAAACTTGCCTGATCAGCTGCCAATTCCCTTGCCTGGGCCGCGAATACATCGACTTGTTCTTGCGCGTGCAACGAACTCTGTGGCAGGGTTGGACCCAGCCGGGGGGACCGCGCCACGGACGGTGGCCAGGTCCAGCAGCAACCGAGGCCTTTGGCCTTCGCCATGCGGACGTTCATGCGCTCGTTGCCGCCCCGAATCGATCCACGACGGACAAGCCCCGAAACTCTTCGTCGAAGGACAGATCCCTGATGCAGCAGAACACCCAGACCACCCATGGCGACCACGGCCTCCTCGCGGTGGGCAGCCCGGTGACGCACTGGTCGGTGCGGACCAGCAACCCGGTCCAGTACGAGATCCGGGCCAGCGAGAACCTCCTGGACCCGAGCAACCCCACGATCCTGGAAGACGCCGTGGGCGCGACCGGCCTGCGCCGCTTCGTCGTGACGGACTCCGTGGTCGACTCCCTCTACGGCGAGCGCATCCGCGCCTACTTCGCCCACCACGGCGTCGAGCACCGGGTCCTCGTCCTGGACGACGGCGAGACCCACAAGTCGATGGACGCGGTGCTGCGCGTCGCGGAGGCCCTGGACGCCTTCGGCATCGACCGCCGCCGGGAGCCCGTGATCGCCATCGGCGGCGGCGTCCTGATGGACATCGTCGGCTTCGCGGCCAGCCTCTACCGCCGCTCCACACCGTTCATCCGGATCCCCACGACGCTGATCGGCCTGGTCGACGCGGGCGTCGGCGCGAAGACCGGCGTCAACCACAACGGGCACAAGAACCGGCTCGGCACGTACTTCCCGGCCGACCGCACCCTCCTGGACCGCACCTTCCTCACCACCCTCGACGACCGGCACATCAGCAACGGCCTCGCCGAGATCCTCAAGATCGCCCTGATCAAGGACGCCCGGCTGTTCGACCTGCTGGAGCAGCACGGCACCGACCTGCTGCGCGACCGGATGCAGAGCCCGGCGTCCGGCATCGGGCTCACGCCGGCCGACGCCCCCGTCGGCCAGCGGCTCGCCTCCCGCGGACTGCACCTCGACCCCGCGACCGAGGTGGTCGAGCACGCCATCCACGGAATGCTGGAGGAACTGCAGCCGAACCTGTGGGAGAAGGTGCTGGAGCGGGTCGTCGACTACGGCCACACCTTCAGCCCCACCATCGAGATGAACGCGCTGCCCGCCCTGCTGCACGGCGAGGCCGTGGCGGTGGACATGGCGCTCACCACCGTGATGGCCGAGCGCCGGGGCCTGGTCAGCGCCTACCAACGCGAGCGCATCCTCGGCGTGATGGACCGACTCGGCCTGCCGGCCTGGCACCCGCTGTGCAACCCGCAGGTGCTGGTGCCGGCACTGCTCGACACCGTCCGCCACCGCGACGGACAGCAGCGCCTGCCGCTGCCCGTCGGAATCGGCAGCGCCGTCTTCGTCAACGACGTCACCGAGGCCGAACTCGCCGCGGCCGCCGAGCAGCTCGCCGCGCTGTCGGTGGGAGCGCCCCGATGAGCCCGTCCGCCGCGGCCCGCACGCAGCCGTCCCCCGCACCCGCGGACCCGGCCCCGCCCGCCCCCGGCTTCTCCTCGGTCGGAACGGTCACGAACGCGGCGACGGTCCACGGCGTGCACGGCGCGGCCGGGCGCACCCACTGGAAGTGCTTCGCCGGCCGACGACAGCTCGCCTCCCCCACCGAGGCGGTCGAATGGGCGTCCATCCCCCCGGGCGGGACCAGCGGTGAGCACCGGCACACCCGGACCGAGGAGATCTACCTCGTCCTGCGCGGCCACGGGGTGTTCCTGTTCAACGGCCTGCCCCACCCCGTCTCCCCGGGCTCCCTCGCCCTGACGGCCTCGGGCAACGCGCACGGGCTGCGCAACACCTCCGACACCGACCTCGACTGGTGGGTGATCGAGACCCTCGCGCCGAACACGGGCGCCGTCCTGTCCGGAGCCGATCGCACACCGGAGGTACCCGCCATGAGCGAGATCGCCATCCACGACCTCTTCGAAGAGCGCACCGTATCGACCGAGGGCGTCTTCGACGGCCCGCTGAAGAGCATCGACATCACCGACCTCCCCGCCGGCGGACAGTGCGAACTGGGCCGGGACGACGCGGAACTGGCGGTGTTCGTGCACAGCGGCCGGGGCCTGGCCACCGCCGCGGACGGCACGGCGGCGGAGCTGGCCGCGGACACCTGCGTCACCCTCGGCGCCGGCACGACGACCACCGTCGAGGCGCACAGCGCGCTGCGGCTGCTGATCGTGACGCTCGCCGTCCCCGGGCACCTCCAGGAGACGAAGTGATCATCACGACGCTGGACGTGCCGGTCCGGACGGCGACCGGCACCGATCCCGGCGCCGGCACCGCCGACTGGCAGTGCCTGGTCCGCCGGGGCATGCTGCACAGCGAGTGCGAGGGCGTCGAACACTGGACGCTGCGCCCCGGCGCCCTCCTGGAGCTGACGCCCGGCCACGGCGTGGAGGAGGCCCTGCTCGTCCTCGACGGAGAGATCGTCGTCTCCTCGACCGCCGGCGAACGGCCGGTACGCGCCGGCCAGACGGCGCTGGTGCCGCACGGAACCGCGGGACGGATCCGGGCGGGTGACGCCCCGGTGCGCCTGCTCACCATCCGCGCGCTGGCCGCCGCCGTGGCGCACCGTCTGCCACCGCGCGTCCCCGAACTGCTCGCGCCCTGACCCCGCCCCCGAAACCCCTCGACCGAAGGAACACCATGCGCGCTGTCGTCCTCTCCGCCTACGGCGGCCCGGAACAACTCACGGTGTCACACGTTCCGGAGCCCGCCGCACCGGACGCGTCCGTTCTGCTGGTCCGCGTCGCGGCCGCCGGGGTCAACCCCGTCGACCTCCAGACGCGGACCGGACTGCACGCGGGACACAGCGCCCTCCAGCCGCCCATGATCCTCGGCTGGGACGTGGCGGGGACGGTCGTGGCCGTCGGCGACGACGTCACCGCGTTCCGGCCGGGCGACCGGGTCGTGGCGATGTCGGCGCAGATGGCGACCGGACGGGGCACGTACACCGAGATGGTGGCCCTGCCCGCGGACATCGCCGCCCCCGCCCCCGCCTCCGTCCCGCTCACCACGGCGGCGGGCCTGCCGCTGGCCGGGCTCACCGCGCAGCAGGCACTCGACGCGCTGGGCCTGCCGGAGGGCGCCACCCTGCTCGTCACCGGCGCCGTCGGCTCGGTCGGCGGGTCGGCGGTGCAACTGGCGCGGCTGCGGGGGCTGAGGGTGGTGGCGCAGGTCCGCCGGGCGGCCGACGCCGACGAGGCGCGGGCGCTGGGCGCGCACGAGGTGACCGTCGGGACGGCCGAGGCACCCCCCGCCGGCGGACCCGCCGTCGACGGGCTGCTGGAGACCGCGGGTCTGGCACAGGCGATCGGCGCGGTACGGGACGGCGGGCGCGCCGTCTCCATCGTGCCGCGCAGGCCCCCGGCCGCGGAGCGCGGCATCACGGTGACGGTGAACCACGTCGAACAGGACGGCGCGCGCCTGGCCGCCCTCACCGCGCTCGTCGACCGCGGCGCCCTGCGGCTGCGCACGGCCCGGGAGTACGGCTTCGACGACGCGGCCGAGGCCCACCGGTCGCTGGCCGGGGGCGGTGTGCGCGGCAAGCTGCTGCTCGTGCCGTGACCCGCTCGCGCGCCGATCCGTCCACCGCGCGCCGGACGGCGCGCCCGACCGAACGAACGAGGGGAGCAACCCGTGATCGAGTCGTACGACGACGCCCGTCCCGAAGCCGTCACCGACAACGGCTCCCGGCTCTGGCAGAGAGTCCTTCCCCTGTTCACCACCATCGAGTACCGGCTGGACCGCACGCTCCAGAGCCGCCATGACGTCAGCCTGGCCGCGCTCATGGCGCTCGGCGCGGTGGCCGCCGACCATCCGGAACCGGTGACGGTCGGGGCCGTGGCCCAGCGGCTGGGGGTGACGGCCTCCTCGGCGAGCCGGGTGCTCGCGCAGCTGGAGCGCGCGGGCCGGGTGAGCCGCGGCTCCTGGCCCGGCGACCGGCGCGTCAGCCGGGCACGGCTGACCGCGGCGGGCCACGACCTCTGGGAACAGGCCCGGCCCACGCTCGACCGCGAACTGGACGCGGCCTTCAACGTGCTGGCCTTCGACGAGCGGTACGCCCACATCGTGGCCCGGCTGTGCCGGGGCACCGAAGGCGCTGCACGCCAGGAGGGGCTGACCCCGTCGTGAGGAGGAGCGGGGGCCGCACGCGCGCCCGGCCGGCGGCCGGCACCGCGCCCGCCGCGTAGCGCGCGAACGGCCCGCGCCGCGCGCCCCGTTCCACCCCGCGCACCACGACGGCCTTCGCGCCGGGTCCCGTTCCCCCCGCCCGGGGTCCGGGACCGCGCGAAGGCCGCCGTGCCGTCCCGGGGAGCAGCCGGACGATCGGTCACCGGGTCCGCCCGTTCGGGACCGGACGTCGGACGACGGGCCGGCGGGCCGCGCTCACGCCCCCCTTCGCACCGGCCACGCCCCCATGGCCAGCTCGGCCACCCGCCCCAGTTCCGCCGCGCTCGCCCCGTCCCGCGCCTGCTGGGACATGCCCTGGACCACGGCCGCGAAGTAGACGGCCAGGGCACCCGGTTCGACACCCTCGGGCAGCGTCCCGGCCGCCTCGGCCTCGGTCAGCCGCTTCTCGAAGTCGCGGACGTTCGCCACCCTCCGTTCCCGCAGGTCCTGCTCGACATCGGCCGTCTGCGCCGAGCAGTTCGTCGCCGCCGTGATGACCAGGCAGCCGGCCGGGTGCAGCGGGTCCGTGTACGACACCGCGGCCTCGCGCAGCATCCTGGCGAACCCCTCGCGGGGGTCGCCCTCCCTCTCCAGCGCCTTGCCCATGAAGGCGCCGAAGGTGCCGCCGTAGCGGTCGACGACCTCCGCGAACAGGCCCCGCTTGTCGCCGAAGGCCGCGTACAGGCTGGGCGGCGAGATCCCCATGGCCCGGGTCAGGTCGGCGATGGACGTGCCCTCGTAGCCGTGTTCCCAGAAGAGCCGGGTGGCCTGCGCGAGTGCCACCTCACGGTCGAAACCTCGCGGGCGCCCCCGCTTCGTCACTGTCATACGCGAATTTTACAGCGATCGCTACGAAATGTGTGTAGGCTACTTCCATAGTCATCGCTACAGATCTACGGATGGGAACGTCATGGGTTCGCTCACGGGCAAGACGGCTCTCGTAACGGGCGGCAGCCGCGGCATCGGGCGGGCCACCGCCGAACGGCTCGGCAGGGAGGGCGCCCTGGTGGCCGTGCACTACGGGCACAACGCCGCCGCCGCGCAGGAGACGGTGGAGGCGATCCGGACGGCGGGCGGCACGGCCTTCGCCATCCGGGCCGAACTGGGCACGGACGGCGGCGCGGAGAGCCTGTGGGCCGAGTTCGACCGCCAGGTCGTCGAGCACGGCGAGGGCACCGGTCTCGACATCCTGGTGAACAACGCCGGCATCACGCCCCGCGGCCACATCGAGGAGACCACCCCCGAGGCCTTCGACGAGGTGTTCGCCGTCAACGTGCGGGCCCCGTTCTTCCTGGTCCAGCACGGGCTCAAGCGGCTGCGGGACGGCGGCCGGATCGTCAACATCTCGTCCGGGGCGACGCGCATCGCCCTGACCGACATCATCGCCTACGGCATGACCAAGGGCGCCATCGACACCTTCAGCCTCACGCTCGCCAAGGCCCTCGGCGAGCGCGGCATCACCGTCAACTCGGTGGCCCCCGGCATCGTCGACACCGACATGAACGCCTCCTGGCTGCGGGGCAACGAAGCCGCCGAGCAGTCCGCCGCGCAGCTCTCGGCGCTCGGCCGGGTCGGCCGCCCCGAGGACGTGGCCGACATCGTCGCCTTCCTGGCCTCGGACGACGCCCGCTGGGTGACGGGACAGGTCATCGACGCCACGGGCGGCTCGCAACTCTGATCCGGAGCACGGCTCGCGCCGCGGCATGCGCCACGCACGGGTGTCAACGGGGACACCCCGTCATCACGTACGACACTCCGCAGCAAGGAGGCTCCATGCACGTCGTCATCGCCTGGTGGGACGGAGATCGCTCCGCCGGAATCCCGCGCCAGGATTCCGGTGACCGGCCGGAAGCCCCCGACTCCCGCCCCGAGGAGTTCCCGGGCCTGCGGATGAGCCGCCGGCTCACCGATCCGTCGGCCGACCGGCAGGGCCTGGCCCTGCTGTGGGACAGCCCGGCCGCCGCCACGCGGTCCCTGCCGGCACTCGCCGCGACGATGTTCGGCTGCGCGCCGTCCCATCGCTGGTCCTTCGAGCTGGAGGAAGCGCTCCAGCCGAAGGCAGGCGGGCCGTTCGGGCTCCCGCAGGAGCTCAGCCTCCTGCTCCACGCCTGAACCACCGCGCTCCGCGCCCCCGGTCCCCCCTACCGGGGGCGCGGGGGTGCCCGGCGGCGGGGCCGCCCCCCGGGGCCCCCGGGGGGCGGCCCCCCGGCCGGCCCCCCCGGGGGGGTCAGACGGCGCCCCGCCCCACTACCCCCGCGGACGGGTGCCCGGTTCGCGCCTGCGGCCGGCCCCTCCCGGCATCCGCGACG